>NZ_JBALMG010000086.1:80337-108537 GCF_036963225.1 Bacillus sp. JJ783
TTTCTATACTGAAATAAAAAGATACGACTAGCGTTTGAAAAACTCGATATTTTGCTAGGTTTTTTTCTTATACCAAAATATCAATCATCGTTAGGTTTCTTTCCTATACTTTCGTATTCGAACTATATTTCTAGAAATCACGTCTCCCAAACCCCAAGGATTCTATATCCTTGGGGTTTTTTGATTTTTTCAGGAGAGGTGACGAGAATGACAGATCAAGAATATATGAGGATTGCCTTGCAGTTAGCACAAGGAACATCGGGACAAACAAGCCCAAATCCTATGGTTGGTGCTGTCGTTGTAAAAGATGGCAACATTGTCGGAATGGGTGCCCACATGCGTGCCGGTGAAGAACATGCTGAAGTTCATGCTCTTCACATGGCTGGAGAAAGAGCAAAAGACGCTACCGTTTATGTAACACTTGAACCGTGTAGCCATTTTGGAAAAACACCCCCTTGCTGTGAATTACTCATTGAAAAAGGAGTTCAGCGTGTTGTAATTGCTACTCTTGATTGCAATCCACTCGTTTCCGGCAATGGAAAAAGAATATTGGAAGAAGATGGAATTAAGGTGACTACTGGTGTTCTTGGGGCGGAAGCCACTTTATTAAATCGATACTTTTTTCACTATATGAAAACGAAACGTCCCTTTGTAACAATAAAAACAGCAATGAGCTTAGATGGAAAAACAGCAACTGTAACCGGTGAAAGTAAGTGGATTACAGGCGAAGAAGCACGCGCTGACGTTCACCAATATCGTCATATACATGATGCTATCCTAGTCGGTGTGAATACAGTTCTAACTGATAATCCACACTTAACAACACGAATTCCAAACGGAGGTAAACATCCTATACGCGTTATTTTAGATACCCACTTACGAACGCCGCCATCTTCTCATGTCATAACAGATGGCTTAACTCCGACATGGATTATTGTCGGTAAGGATGTAAGCAAAGAGAAAATAGCGTCTTATGAATCTAACAATATAGCTGTATTCCAAATGAAAACACAGCAAATTGAAATACAAGATGTCCTATCCCTACTCGGTGAGAAACAAATTCTTTCTCTGTTCGTTGAAGGTGGTCAAACGGTGCATGCAAACTTCTTAAAAACAAATAGTTTTAATGAAATCGTGACCTATATAAGCCCGAAATTAATTGGTGGAAAAGATGCACCCACCTTATTTGGCGGAGCTGGTTTTTCGAAGTTACAAGATGCACTTTCCTTAACAATTCAAGAGATGAAACAAATTGGTAATGATATAAAAATTGTTGCAACCTTAAAAAGCGAGGTGACGGAATGTTTACAGGAATTGTAGAAGAGTTAGGAACGATATCAAGCATGACTCAAAGTGGTGAATCAATGAAGCTAACTATTAGTGCAAATCAAATTTTATCGGATGTTAAGCTAGGTGATAGTATCGCGGTTAACGGCATTTGCTTAACAGTAACTACTTTTACGACTACTTCATTCACTGTTGATGCAATGCCTGAAACAATGAATGCAACATCACTTCGTATGCTAAAGCCAAGTGCCAAAGTGAATTTAGAACGGGCAATGGCTGCGAACGGACGATTCGGTGGACATTTCGTCACCGGACATATCGACGGCATCGGTACGATTTTAACTAAAAAACAACATTACAATGCCATCTATTACAAAATAGCAATTTCTGATGAATTACTACGCTATTGTTTGCATAAAGGATCCGTTACTGTTGATGGCACTAGTTTAACAATATTTGATATAGACGAATCTTCAATTACAATTTCACTCATCCCCCACACAGTAAGCGAGTCTATAATCGGAGAAAAAAAAGCCGGGGACATCGTAAACATTGAGTGTGACATGATTGGAAAATATATTGAACGCTTTATTTCAAAGCCCGCAAAAGGAACAGATTCAATGACCGAAAGCTTTTTACAAGAAAACGGATTTCTATAAGGGGGAAGCACAATGTTTCATCGTATTGAAGAAGCTCTAGAAGATTTAAAACAAGGAAAAGTCGTTATCGTATGTGATGATGAAAACCGAGAAAATGAAGGCGATTTCATTGCTTTAGCAGAGTACATTACACCAGAAACGATTAATTTTATGATTACACACGGTCGTGGTCTCGTTTGCGTACCGATTACGGAGCAATACGCAGAGCGTCTACAGTTAGAACCAATGGTTTCTCATAATACGGATTCACATCATACTGCTTTTACAGTAAGCATCGATCACGTTTCTACAACAACAGGCATTAGTGCCCATGAGCGTGCTACAACAATACAGGAATTATTAAATCCCGCATCTAAAGGAACTGATTTTAACCGCCCTGGACATATCTTTCCATTAATTGCGAAAGAAGGTGGCGTCCTTCGCCGCGCAGGTCATACAGAAGCTGCTGTTGATTTAGCAAAACTTTGCGGAACTGAGCCAGCTGGCGTCATTTGCGAGATTATAAATGAAGATGGGACGATGGCACGTGTACCTGATTTAATACAGTGTGCAAAACAATTTGATATAAAAATGATTACAATTGAAGATTTAATTGCTTATCGCCGCCATCACGAAACACTTGTGACGAGAGAAGTGGAAATTACATTACCTACAGATTTCGGTACTTTTCATGCAATTGGCTATTCTAACTCATTAGATATGAAAGAACATATCGCGCTCGTAAAAGGTGATGTTTCAACAGGCGAACCTGTACTTGTACGCGTTCATTCAGAATGCTTGACAGGAGATGTATTTGGTTCGTGCCGCTGTGATTGCGGACCACAACTACATGCTGCACTTGCTCAAATTGAGCGTGAAGGAAAAGGTGTTCTTCTCTATATGAGACAAGAGGGACGCGGCATTGGCCTTCTTAATAAGCTTCGCGCTTATAAGTTACAAGAAGAAGGGTTCGATACTGTAGAAGCAAATGAAAAACTTGGGTTCCCAGCTGATCTTCGTGATTACGGTATTGGCGCTCAAATTTTAAAAGATTTAGGTTTACAAAGTTTACGATTATTAACGAATAATCCACGAAAAATTGCTGGCTTACAAGGTTACGATTTAGAAGTAACCGAGCGTGTACCGTTGCAAATGCCAGCAAAAGAAGAAAATAAAACGTATTTACAAACGAAAGTAAACAAATTAGGACATTTACTAAACTTATAATTAAGGGAGAGATACATTATGGTATTCGAAGGTCATTTAGTTGGTACAGGATTAAAAGTTGGGGTTGTTGTTGGACGTTTTAATGAGTTTATTACAAGTAAGTTACTTGGCGGAGCTTTAGATGGATTAAAGCGTCACGGTGTAGAAGAGAATGATATTGATGTTGCATGGGTTCCTGGTGCATTTGAAATTCCTTTAATCGCTAAAAAGATGGCAAATAGCGGAAAATATGATGCTGTTATTACATTAGGTACAGTAATTCGCGGTGCTACAACGCATTACGATTACGTTTGTAATGAAGTAGCAAAAGGTGTTGCATCTTTATCACTACAAACGGATATTCCAGTTATTTTCGGTGTATTAACGACAGAAACAATTGAACAAGCGATTGAACGTGCAGGTACAAAAGCTGGCAATAAAGGCTATGAATCAGCAGTTGCTGCGATCGAAATGGCTCATTTATCAAAACAATGGGCTTAAAAAAAGAGGCTGCGGCCTCTTTTTTTTATTTTCTCACCTTTTTTCGTACATCTTCTATTAATTCATCCATCGTTTTTCCTTCTGTTTTTATACGAAGAGTTTGTGCTGTTCTCCACACATTTTCTCTCTTTTTCGCTTCTTCTATAATAGAAATTTCCTTCCTCACTTCTTTTAAATCCTTTCCTTCTGTTTCAAGTCCAAAATGTTCAGCTTTCGTTCGAAAATGCTGTTCAATTCTTTGTTGCATTTCTTTTTGTTCAGGATTTTCAGCCGCCTTAACTGGATCAGCACTTATCGCTTTTATTAAAATCAGACAAGTCATAATGGCTAATATGTATTTGTACATGTAAAATCCTCCAACCCGATATAAATTACATTTTTACTATGTACAATTAGAGCTTGGAAAATTCGTCCACAAAATTATTTTTCTCGTCCAAAAGTGACTACTATCAAGCGTTAATAGACTTTTATTACATTTTATTTACAAAAAAAGCAAACCCTTTAAAGAGTTTGCTTTTCATCTATCTTATAGCGCACATTCTTCAATCTCAAATCCTAAATCTTCAATCATACCCCAGTCCGCAGTCGGCTCTTGTCCAGCTGTTGTTAAATAGTCCCCGACAAAGATAGAGTTTGCTGCAAATAAACCAAGTGGCTGTACAGAACGTAAATTAAGTTCTCGACCGCCTGAAATACGAATTTCTTTTGTTGGATTTACAAAACGCATCATCGCCAGCACTTTTAAACATTCTACAGGTGTTAATTCTTTTTGTCCTTCCAGCGGAGTACCCTTTACAGCAACAAGGAAATTACACGGAATAGAATCCGCATCTAAACGTTGTAATTCAAAGGCAATTTCAGCGCGCTGTTCAATCGTTTCTCCCATTCCAAAAATTGCCCCAGAGCATGGAGAAATACCGGCTTGCTTCGCTTTTTGGACTGTATCAACACGATCGTCATACGTATGCGTTGAACAAATGCTATCATAATTGTTAGCATGCGTATTTAAATTGTGGTTATAACGATGCACACCAGCTTCTGCTAACTGACCTGCTTGATCTTCATTTAAAAATCCTAAACAACAGCAAATTTTCAAATCTGTCGTTTCACGAATTTCCTTCACTGCTCCAATAACGTGATTTACTTCTTTATCCGTCGGACGACGACCAGATGCAACAATACAATATGTACCTGCTTTACGACGAATTGCTTCGTGCGCTCCTTCAACAATTTTCTCTTGTGTTAACCATGCATACTTATCAATCGGCGCCTCTGAAATAATAGACTGTGAACAATACCCGCAATCTTCAGGACATAATCCAGATTTCGTATTTATAATCATGTTCAACTTTACTTTCTTACCAAAATGATGATGGCGAATGATGTAAGCTGCATTCATAATTTCTAAAACCTCTGCATCATCAGCTTCTAATATTGCAATTGCATCTTCTTTCGTAATCATTTTCTCTTCTACTACGTCGTATGCAAGTTTTTTCCAATCCCTTTTTGTTTGTACTTGTTTCATTTCATCTCTTCCCCTCTTTTGTTATATACGTAAATAAAGCATGATATGTTGCTACTATCCCTTCTTTTTCCGTGAAGTCTCTTTCGTATATACGAAGCATCGTACGAAAGAGTGAAGGGCTTTGACAATAAGACTCTTCATTACTATTGGTCGCTCCTACTTTTCGAATAGAATGTAGGAATTCCCTAACTTCTGCAAATCTTTCTATGTAACATGTTTCAGAAACATGCACATCCCCTGTTTCTATCTTGCATATATGAAGCAACTGATCTTTCGAATAAAAACGTTGACCAATCAAAGTTTCATTTTGAATGTTTTTTTCCTCTTTCGCTCGCTGAAACGAAGCATGGAGCTCTTGAAAAGTTTCTTGCCCAAAGGTGGAAAAGAGTACTATCCCATCTGTAGACAAATGATGAAATAAATTTCTTATCACTTTTTTTACATTGTTAAGCCATTGAAATGTGGCATTCGAAATAATAACATCATATGATTCTTCTAATCGTAATCGTTCAATATCCTCACAATGAAACGTCACATTTTCGGTATTTTGTCTAGTTTTTGCAATCGTAATCATACTTTCAGCAAAATCAACGGCTGTAATTTGTGCTTTTGGAAATAACTTTGATAATTGCTCTGTGACATAACCTGTCCCGCATCCAAGTTCTAAAATACGTATTGATGATGTTTCACTATATCGCCGCTTCAATATAGAAAGTAACGAATGTGCCATCTTTTTTTGTACATTTGCATATTGATCGTAAGATACGGCTGCCCCATTAAACCGTTTTTGTAGTAACGTTTTGTTGATCATGTCGTATCCCCTCTACAAATTGGATTATCTCATTCGCGCAATATTCGAAATTCGTTACACATAATGCATGACCAGCCCCGCTTACTACTTTTAGCGTAGCATTCGTATTCTCCGTCATATTATGAGCTGCGGATAATGGACATATCACATCCTGTTCTCCATGAAGAAGTAACAACGGTACTTTGATATCTGTTAATTCGTTTCTCATATCTGTTTCTATTAAATAATCTAAGCCTAATTGTAAAGACTGAATCGAGTCCCCTTTAAAATTCAGCGCAATCTCTTTAAAACTCGTATTCTCCTTCAGCTCATTTTTTGTAAATATATTTTCATAGAAACGATTCAAAGTATCTTCTTTCTTTCTCGTTAAATTCTTTTTCATACGTTCTACATGCAAAGAATTCCATCCGCTTGTATAGTCGCTCGTATTTGTAAATTTAGCAGTACCACCAATTAGTACAATACCTTTCGCCTTAATCTTTTTATAAGCTTGAATTGCCGCTAATGCTCCTAATGACCATCCAACTAAAATTACATTTTCATCACGTGCTACCTCTATTATTCGTCCCGCAAATTCACTTTGTTCTTTCACATTACGCCAATCTAAACATTGAACAGGATAGTCTTTAAAATACGGAAGTACAAAAGTCCAAACATCTTCTTCCATTCCCCACCCAGGAATAAAAATAACCTTTAGCTCTTTCATACTAAAAACCCCTCTTCTTTACCGATGCGTATAATATGCTGAATGGCCCATTTTAAATCCGCCATTGTATGTTGTGACGTAACAGCAAAGCGAATTCGGGAACTACCAATCGGAACAGTTGGCGGACGAATTGCAATGGCTGCGATACCTATCTCTTGTAATCTTTCACTAAACCGTAAAGCATTTTCATTTGAACCGACTACAATTGGTACAATATGAGTTGAGCTATTCCCAATGTCAAAACCAGCTTCTTGTAAATGCGTCCTGAAATATGCACCATTCGCTATAAGGTTCTCTCTTCTTTCGTTATCTTCTTTTACAATCTCAATTGCTTTTTGCACTGCTCCTAATGCTCCTGGTGGTAAAGCTGTAGTAAAAACAAAGCTTCTCATCATATTTTGTAAGTACTCTATATAAATTGCATCACCTGTTAAATACGCACCATAACACCCTAAAGCCTTGCTAAACGTCCCCATATGTATATCGATTTTTTGAGCAAGATCTTTTTCTATATGAGATAATCCAGCTCCACCGATTCCATATATTCCACTCGCATGTGCTTCATCAACTATAATGATTGCCCCGTATTTCTCTTTCAGCTTCACTAAATCTCTCAAATATGCAGTATCACCATCCATACTAAAAACAGTATCAGTTACGATTAATTTCCTCTTTTCAGGTGACGCTACTTTCAACATCTTCTCTAAATGATCCAAATCATTATGACGATACCTTTTATGTTCTGCACCGCTTAATATAATTCCATCAACAATACTTGCGTGATTTAATTTATCACTAAAAACAATATCGTGACGACCAGCTAAAGAAGATAGTATACCTACATTTGCTGTATACCCACTATTTACGATTAACGCTCTTTCAGTACCTTTCCAGTTGCATATACTTCTCTCAACCTCTTCATACAGTGGATAATTTCCTACAACGAGACGAGATGCTGTCGCTCCAGTTCCATATTTTCTTGTGCAAGCAATAGCAGCTTCTTTCAACCTTTCATCTCCAGCTAACCCTAAATAATTATTTGACGCTAAATTTAGCATCCTTTTCTCATTTCGAATAAGCCATGTCTCTTCCGCTTTCTCTGTCACATGCAAATTACGATACTGTCCTTGCTCTCTTAATTGTTCTATTTTAGATTGAAGATGCGCGCGCCACTTTTGATTCATTTTGGATGGACTCCTCTAATTTTGAAATCATAATATGCTCTTTTGCCAATTCCAATAATTCTTCCCTAGTAAAATCACCTTCAAGGAATGGTAATAAACCTAAAACCGGTACCCCGCTCAACTCTTCAATCATTTCTTTGTTTTCTTGTACTCTTGCTTTTTCACATTCTTTACAACCAGACAAAATGACACCTGCTACTGTTAAGCCATGTGCCCTTGCATAAGAAATCGTTAAGACAGTATGATTCACTGTTCCTAGTGTCGGACGCGCTACCACAATAAGAGGAAGCTGTAATTCTTTTGCAAAATCGATTACTAAAGCATCTTCTGTATATGGGACTGCAAGCCCACCAGCCCCTTCTACAAATAGGCTATTAAACTCTTTTAGTAGTTCATTATAGTGATCAGTAATTTCTTTTAACGTTACTGTCCTTCCAGCTCTTTTCATAGCAAGTCTCGGAGCAAGTGGTTCTTCAATAGAATACGGACAAATTTCTTCTTCTCTTGTCGATACACCCGATAAGGCTTTTAACCTTGCTGCATCTCCCTCTGCGTTTGATGCAGCATGTCCACTTTGCAACGGTTTATATACCCCTACGTTATATCCCAATTCTCTAAATACACCTGCTAACGCACCTGCAGCCACAGTTTTTCCAACTTCAGTATCAGTTGCCGTTATGAAAAAACCACTCATTATTCTTCCTCCGTAACATCCGAGATTGCTTTATATAAAATGCGTAACATCTCATCAATTTCAGCAATTGTAGATGCAAGAGGAGGCATAAATACAATGGTGTTACCAAGCGGACGTAAAATCATGCCTAACTCTCTTGAGCGTTTACATACTTGAACACCGACTCTTTCTGTCCATTCATACGATTCTTTCATTTCTTTATTTTTCACAAGTTCAATACCAATCATTAATCCGCACTGACGAATATCACCTACGTGCTTATATTCATTAAGCGCTTCTAATTGCCCCGCTACATATTCTGTTTTATGCGCAACAGATTCTATTAAATTAGTTTTTTCATATAGTTCTAGATTCGCAATTGCTACCGCACACCCTAACGGATTACCTGTGTAACTATGCCCATGGAAAAATGTTTTTTGTTCCTCATACTCTCCTAAGAAGGCATTATATATTTCGTCTGTCGTTACCGTAACAGCAATCGGTAAATATCCACCTGTTAAACCTTTCCCAGCTGTTAAAATGTCCGGCGTCACATTTTCATGTTCACACGCAAACATTTTCCCCGTACGCCCAAACCCAGTCGCTACCTCATCTGTAATAAATAAAACATTATATTTTGTACATAAATTACGTAGCCCTTTTAAATATCCTTTTGGCATTGTAATCATGCCTCCAGCACCTTGCATTAAAGGTTCTACAATAATTGCTGCAATTTCTTCATGTTTTTCTTTCAGCAATTCTTCCATTTCTTCTAAATGTTTCTTTACAATTTGTTCCTTATTATCTCCATAAGGAGAACGATATGTATATGGATACGGCATTTTAATTGCCTCAAATAATAGTGAACTATACACTTGGTGAAACAAGTCTATTGCCCCTACTGAAACAGCACCTATTGTATCACCGTGATATGCTTCTTTTAATGTAACAAATCTTTGTTTTCTCGGTTTTCCTTTATGCTGCCAATATTGAAAAGCCATCTTAATTGCAATTTCAACAGCGGTAGAACCAGAGTCTGAATAAAATACTTTCTTCAAGCCTTCTGGTACAACATCAATTATTTTTTCTGCTAATAAAATAGATGGAACGTTAGCAAGTCCTAACATAGTAGAATGAGCAATTTTATTTAATTGCTCACGAATTGCCTCATCTAGTTCCGGCACTTGATGCCCATGAACATTTAACCAAATAGACGAAACACCGTCCCAATATTCATTTCCATTTACATCGTATAGCTTTCTTCCCTCTCCACGTTCAATAATGACAGGATCTTCTTCTAAATAATCTTTCATTTGTGTAAATGGGTGCCATACGTAATCTTTATTCTTCTTCGATAATTCTTCATATGTATAAGACGATTTTTCACTCGTGTTACTATTAACAGCCACAATTGTCACCCCTAATGTTAACTTGTTTATAAATATAGTTAACATTAAAAACAAATGACTGTCAATTATTTTTAAATCAAATAGTTCTTAAAAAAGAACAACTTATCATACGATAAGTTGTTCTACTTTCCATGTTGTATCTTTCCAATTTCTAAAATAATCTCTTCCTCTTTTTTCCCTTCTGTATCAATTCCAAGTTGCTTAGCATGCTCAATTAATAAATCATGGCGCTGCTCAAACCTAGCGGTATCTACTTCTTTCGTAATCTCTTCTTTTGTTTTCCCTTCAGTAGAAACTCCTAGTTTTGCAGCTGATTTTTCCATCGATTTCTTCTCTTCAGTTTCTTTCACTTTTTTCACTTCTGACTGCTGTATTTGCTTTTGTTTTGACTGCTCTGATTCAGCTGCAAAAGCTGTGTAAATTCCAGCACTTCCGCCAACGACTAGTAAGGTGGTAAAAAGAATTATTTTTTTCTTCACTCTTTCCTCCCCTTTCAAATTCATTATAACGCACACTTTTACAGTATTAAAAACATTTCTCCTTTATTTACCTAAAAAAATATCGAATGTTTTTATTGACATGTATGATGAATATATGATAAAAATTTAACTAACATCATATGAATCGGCGTTGATAGGATTTAGTAGTATTTCGTTTTCTGATTTCAGAGAGCTGGTGGTCGGTGCGAACCAGTACAGAGCGATTTATGAATTACCCCCTGGAGCTTCTTTTACGAAACGTGAGGAGTAGTGAAAGACGGTTTAGACCGTTATGTCTAAAGAGTGGTGAAACGACACTGTTTCACAATTTAGGGTGGTACCGCGAATTTTTCGTCCCTGCATATATTGCAGGGGCGTTTTTATTTTATTAGCGCATATCATATGGCCCTTTATTTTGTGATACATTCCTTTCACAAGCTAGGGTGGTACCGCGATTTCTTCGTCCCTGCATAATTATATGCAGGGGCGTTTTTTTATTCCAATCTTTATTGAGCGATTATCCTAAAAATTTGAGATAGGAGAGATACAAAGCTTGATAAATCCCGATTTTTTAAACTTTATGATGAAAAACAATTACCGGTAGTTTGTCACAAAATTCTAAATCTTAAAAGGAAATATACAGTATTGGCGAATTTTATATAAAAAAGAGCTATTTTAGATTAATTAGGAGGAGAAAACAATGATTTCAAAAATCGAATCTATTCTTTTAACATTTTTTATCTTTTTCTGTATTGGCTTTAGTGTTATTCAATTAGAAGTTTCACCACATATCCCAATTTTATTCGGCATCGTTATTTTATTAGCGTTTGGATTTATGAAAAAAATCTCTTGGTCTACTATGGAAAAAGGGATGATAAGTAGTATTTCAGCTGGTATTCCATCTATTTTTATTTTCTTACTTGTCGGAGTATTAATTAGTGTTTGGATCGCAGCTGGAACAATTCCAACTTTAATGGTATACGGATTCCAACTTGTATCTCCAAAAATTTTCGTTCCTACTGTCTTTGTTGTTTGTGCAATTGTTGGAACAAGTATCGGTAGTGCATTTACAACTGCAGCAACAGTAGGGCTTGCCTTTATGGGAATGGGTAGTGCTCTCGGATACGATCCAGCTCTTATTGCTGGTGCAATTATTTCTGGTGCATTCTTTGGGGATAAAATGTCTCCTTTATCTGATACAACAAACTTAGCTCCAGCTGTAACTGGTGTAGATTTATTTGAACATATTCGCAACATGCTTTGGACAACAGTCCCTGCTTTCATTATTGCTTTTATCGCATTTTTCATTTTAGGAAGCGGCACTAGAGGAGACGTTGATTTCACAAACTTTATTAGTACGTTAGAAAAAAATGCAACGATTTCTATCGTTACACTTATTCCGATTTTATTACTGTTCCTATTCGCATTTAAGAAAGTACCAGCAGTTCCAACATTACTTGCAGGAATCGTAGTAGGGATCATCATTCTCTTTATTTTTAACCCTAGTACTTCTTTAGCTGATTTAATGAAAATTATGCAAGATGGTTACGTTTCTAAAACTGGTATAAAAGATATTGATAGCTTATTATCTCGCGGTGGTTTACAAAGTATGATGATGTCAATTGCTCTTATTTTCCTAGCTCTTTGTATGGGTGGTTTACTACAAGGACTGGGCATTATCACGCAACTGATGAATATCATCTCTAGCTTTGTAAAAACAAGTACACGCTTAATCATCTCTACCGCTTTCACTGCAATTGGTGTAAACTTCTTACTTGGCGAACAATACTTATCAATCGTTTTAACAGGACAAGCATTCGCTAACAAATACGATGAAGTCGGTTTAGAACGTCGTAATTTATCACGAGTATTAGAAGATGCTGGTACAGTAATTAATCCGCTCGTACCATGGGGTGTAAGCGGCGTATTCTTAACAAACGTCCTTAGCGTTCCAACATTCGATTATGTTCCATACGCAATCTTCTGTTTAGCTTGCCCAGTCTTAACAATTATTGTTGGTTTCACTGGATTTGGTCTTTCATGGAAGAAGGAAAAAACAGTACCAGTTTCATAATATATACGTAAAAAAAGGATTACCGATTACGGTAATCCTTTTTTCATACAATGCTTTACTATCTATTTGCTTTCTTTCTTCTAAATAACATAAGTAATCCCGCTCCAACAAACGCAAGACCCGCTCCAATTGTAGAAGCGACACTTGCACCTGTTTTCGGTAAATCACGTTCCTCTTTATCTGCTTCTTTATTTTCACTTACAGTTTCTTTTGAATTTTGATTATCCGTTGTAGTTTGTCCAGATCCTGCGTTGTTTCCATCTTGTTTTGGTTCATTTCCATTATTACCTTCATCTGTTGGCGGTGCCGTTGGATTCTCCCCATTATTACCATCACCTGTTGGTGGTGTCGTTGGATTCTCTCCATTACCTCCATCACCTGTTGGTGGTGTCGTTGGATTCTCTCCATTATTGCCATCACCTGTTGGCGGTGTCGTTGGATTCTCTCCACCCGTTTCCTTATCACCGTCGTTCTTCTTCGTTATATCAATCGCATATTTAGCGAATTCATTTTCAGATGGTCCAACATATGATATTTTTCCATCTTTCTTTATATATTTTTGTGCATTTGGTGAAGAATCAAATGTTGTATTTAATTTATCTGCAATAATCGGTTTAAACGCCCAATTTTGATCTGCTGCTGGATTAATAACTGGTGTTTCTTGCATGTACTTCACAATAATTTGACGTGTTTCATCTTGCGATTGGTATACAACTTCGCCTTTACTTACACCAGGGAACGTTTGGCTACTTCCACGATAGTTATTTGTAGCTACAATGAACTCTTGATTGTCCGCTACAGGCTTACCTTCATACGTCATATTTACAATACGATTCGTATTTTCATTTACAACTTTGCCATCTTTATCGTATTTCGCTGGTTGCGTTACGTCAATTTCGTATTTTAAGCCATCTAAAACATCAAAATTATATGTAGGATAACCTATATTTACTAGTGGCTGTTCTTCTGTTTTCTTTGAATCAATTTGATTAAATTGACCAGCAGACATTTCAAGCCATTCTTTCACTTGTGCCCCACTTACTTTTACAGCATATAATGTATTTGGATATACATATAAATCCGCTACGTTTTTGATTGCTAACGTCCCTGCTGGAATATCCGTATAATATGTAGCACCGTTTCGGCCACCTGCTTTAAATGGTGCTCCTGCAGATAAAACTGGAATTCCTTTATATTTACTATATTGTCCGTTTTCAGCGAATAGCTTTTCTACATACCATTTTTGTGCATTTGTCACAAGTTGTACAGAAGGATCATCTTGTACTAATGAAAAATAACTATTAATTGGTGCTGTCGTTTGCCCGACTGCTGTATTTACATACTTAATTGTCGCTTCATGGTCATCTTTAATTTCATTAACTAAATTTTGATCAGATTCTACTAATGGGGTACCTTTACTATTTGCAATCGGGCGAAGTTGTGGCTTAGATTGATCTTTTTGTACTTCCCATTTTCCGTTTACCTTTTTCAATTGCATATCAATAATACCTAAGTTACTACCAAAAACACCAGGCATTACAACTGGAACACCATTAAATATATCCGTCACTTCAGTATGTGAATGTCCCATTAATACTGCATCTACGCCAGGAACTTTTGTTGCTAAATGATATGATGCATTTTCCATTTTATTCGCTTCTTTATATTCGCTCTTATCGACGCCTGAATGAGCTAATGCAATGATAATATCTACACCCTCATCTTGCATTTTTTTCACCATTATTTTTGCTGTCGCGACGATGTCTTTCGCCTTTACTTTTCCTTCTAAGTTCGCTTTATCCCAGTTCATAATTTGTGGTGGAACAAATCCCATTACACCAATTTTCACTATTTGTTTTTGGCCTGCTTCATCCACTACTTCTTTCTTTAAAATATGATATGGTTTAAAATAATTTTCATCGTTCTCTTCCTTATCATCATGGTCAACTTTATAGACATTCGAGTTAATAACCGGGAATTTCGTTTTTTCAATCACTTTGTTTAAATAATCTAATCCATAGTTAAATTCATGATTCCCAAGAGAGATGACGTCATACTTCATTAAATTCATTACACGATATAATGGATGTGTATAACTAGGATCCACAGGCTTCTCCGGATCTTTTATTTTATTCGCTACATAATCTCCAAGCGGTGTCCCTTGTAATGCATCCCCATCATCAAATAGGACAGAGTTCTTCGCTTCTTCACGTGCTTCATTAACAAGTGTTGCAGTTTGCACGAGACCTACTTTATTATCTGTTTTCGTTTGATAATAATCGTAATTCATTAAGTTAACGTGAATATCTGATGTTTCTAGAATTCGTAAGTTAACTGTACTCTCCCCGGTATTCTCATCCGCATGAGCTGTTGTTGGCAATACTTGCGGCGCTATTACACCTATAGCAAGTGTTGCTCCAGCTAGCATTTTTTTTGACTTTTTCACAAAAAATCCCCCTTATACAATTACCAGAAATAATGAAATGAATCCCTATCTGCCTCTAACCACATACCTTTTTTCTTCTATTAGAGACACGATTTTCATTTCATCCTGCGCTAACGAGTAGTCCCCTTAAACGCCCGATTGATGAAAACTAACAATTAACGGGAAATAAAGCTCCCACTAAGCATAATTTCACCTTATCTGACATTATCATATATAAAGTCCTTTCATATCGTCAATATTTTTTGACAAACTTCAACAAATTTTCTGTAAAGTTATTATAAACTTTTCATAAACATATAATATGCCCTTACATTGCTAATACTGCTGAATATGATACAATTACCAATTACAAGGAGGATGAATTTATGAAAAAAGTCATCTTAACAATTGTTTGTCTCCTCCTTCTAATCATTTCTTATTCTAATTTTGAAAAGAACGATGAGACAAAACAAAACGAACCTGAAGAAAAAACAGAGAAAACATCTGCTCCAAGTTGGATTGATAAGCAAACAAACGACTCCTTTTATCACCTCGTATTAGGTGATTCACTCGCTAAAGGATATGGATCAACACAAGGTGGATTTGCCGAATTAGCTTCTAGACAATTAGAAGGACAAATTCATAAACCAATTACAGTAGAAAACCTCGGTGTAAATGGTCTCACTACAGATCGTCTCGTTAAGAAAGTCCAGTCAGAAGAAGTTCATCAAAAAATTAGGGAAGCAAATATCATTACTATTAGTATTGGAGGAAATAATTTATTCCGCTTAAATCGTGATGTAGGTGTTATAGATGGTATTAAAATGTTAAATAAAGAAAAAGCCCGTTTTGAAACGGATGTAAAAAATATTGTAAAGACCGTTCGAGATCAAAATCCGAATGCTTTACTCATTCTCTCTGAACTCTATAACCCTTTACAACTAGAGGACTCCATCGCAAGTTATGCAGATATGTTTTTAGACGGTTGGAATGATTCTATTTATTCTATTTCAAAAGCACATCAACCGTCGATCGTTTTACCAATTCGCAAATTAATATCGAATGATAAAAAAGAGTTACTATTTGACCAAGTACACCCAAATGATAACGGTTATGCGATTATTGCCAATACATTTACAAAGCAAGTGTTATCCTACAAATATTAAGGCTACCATGAAACAATTCTATTTTTATACCTTGTCTTTTTTGTTACAATGATAGTGGAAGGGGGCCGTTATATGGAATCACGCGAGTGGGAACGTATTGTTGATCATCTTCTTTCGCTAGTGCCTCTTTTTTATCGCAAATTTATGCTTCCTGGAGAGTTTTCTTCTCAAAGACATATGCCGCCATCGCATACGCAAGTGTTACTGCTTTTGCATGAAAATGGTACATTAGCAGTTTCAGAAATTGGCAAGCGGCTAGCGATTTCACGGCCTAACATGACCCCTCTATTAAACAAACTTATTCAAGAAGAACTAATAGAGCGTCATTATAGCGAAAAAGATCGACGGGTCATTTTAATTTCCCTAACAACTGAAGGGAAATTGCTAGTAAATCAGTATCAGCAATTCATTTTAGACAAACTAAAAGAAAATTTTCAAACATTATCTGAGGAAGAGCGTGAAAAGCTCATTCATTCTCTTAAAACCATTCAAAATTTAATTTTGAAAACAAACGCATAAAGCTGCTTCTAAATAGAAGCAGCTTTATGATTCGTAATAATTACCATAGTATACATTTGAATATGGCCATGTCATTAAATACGGCTTTTGTTCTTGAACAGGTTGCTGCTGAGGCTGTTGTATTTGCTGTATTTGTTGCTGTGGATACACTCCGAATTGCTGCCTCATATCATTTACAGCATAATAATTTGTATACGGATATACTTGAGGTACGTAATAATAATACATTCATTCTCTCCCCCTTTTTCTTAAACATATTCAAAGGAGAAAATGAATGTGACATTCTTTATATTTGTACAAGTGGTTCTCTCACTTGTTTCTTTCTTTTCTTCAAACGTAACTTACGATTCTTTTCATATAAATAATGCACTACGAAATATGAAATTACCCCAAACACAATTCCTATTATCGTCATACCAATTAATACATATACTTCACTCTGTAATAAGCTCTTTAACATCGTAAAAATATGGCTCGAAAACAAATCTGATATCGTAAATGGTTCATGATGTATTTTCTGTACATGAAATGGATAAATCATTTTCCCTAACGCATAAGCAAACGGAAATAAAAACACTGGGAGAAACGATATTTTCCCAATAATATTACCAATGACTGCGGCTGGAAAAGATCCCTTTGCTAACCTGACAATTGGATAAAATATTAAATATACGAGCGATGCCGTATAAATCACCAACATTTCTAAACCAAATCCAATAGCAAAACCTAACGACACTTTCTTTGCTCCTTCTGGCGATCGAAGCAACTTAAAATATTGAAACTTTAATATTCTCCACATTCGCTGAAAAAACGAATATGTTTTCTGAGTTGTTTTCAAATTCATCATCTCTTTAACTATATTTTTTTATCTAGTATGTCCTTACATGATATGAAAAATAAAATTAGTTTTCTCTTTTTATTATAAATGATATAGAGATAATTAACTAAATATACATCAGACATTTCAACATAAAAAAACCTCCCTTTTAGGAAGGCTCCTCTATATTTTTAAACAAACTCACCAATAACGCTTTTTGCGCGTGCAACCTGTTACCAGCTTGCTCAAAAACGATAGACTGTGGCCCATCTATAATCTCTCCAGTTACTTCTTCTTCACGATGAGCAGGCAAACAGTGCAGGAAACGATATGTTTGCTTTGCATGTATAACAAGCTCTTTATTTACTTGGAAAGGCTGGAATAAAGTATATTTCTCTGCTTCTCCTTCTTGGCCCATACTCATCCAAACGTCAGTATAAATAAAATCCGCTCCACTTACCGCTAATTCAGGATTATGCAAAATCTCAATTTCAGCCCCTGTTTCATCTGCAATCGCTAACGCTTTTTTAACAATTTCTTCATTCGGTTCATACCCTATGGGAGTCGCAACAGTCATATTCATTCCGACTTTTGCACTTGCTAGCAATAGTGAATGACATACATTATTTCCATCACCTACGTAAGCCAATTTAATTCCTTTAAACGTATGAACTTCTTCATATATCGTCATTAAATCTGCCAATGCTTGGCAAGGGTGATGATCATCAGTTAAACCGTTAATAACTGGGATACTGGACTCTTTTGCAAGCTCTTCTACATCTGCATGCGAGAATGTACGTATCATAATTCCATCAATATAATGAGATAGTACTTTCGCAGTATCTGAAACCGTTTCTCCTCTGCCAATTTGCATCTCTTTTCCACTTAAAAACATTCCATGTCCTCCGAGCTGTACCATCCCTGCTTCAAAAGAAACGCGAGTACGAGTTGAATGTTTATCAAAAATGAGACCTAATATTTTCCCTTGTAATAAAGGCTCCTGCTTGTTCTTTTTTAAATATATAGCGAACTCAATTAAAGAAATGATTTCTTCTTGCGTCAATTCTTCTAACGTTAAAAGATCTTTCGTATTTAATTTCGGTACTTGTACAGTTGACATGAAATTTCCCCCTTATATTATTGATGCATTTTTTGTACAGACCACTTCTTTTATCATATATACTGCCTGTTCTAGCTCTTCATTCGTTACAATAAGTGGTGGTAATAGTCTTATAACATTAGGTCCTGCTTGTAATACGAGAAGTCCTGCTTTTTCTAGTTGTTCTATGAAATTTGCAACCTCATGCTTACATTCGATTCCAATCATAAGTCCCTTACCACGAATATTTTGAACACATTCAACGTGTCGTAATTCTTCTTGCAATTTCTTTAATACGTACTCGCCCTTTTCCTGTACCTCTTTAAAAAACGATTGTTCCTTAATGCATTGCAATACTTCTTTCGCTGCAGTCATAGCGATATAATTCCCACCGAAAGTTGAACCGTGTGACCCTGCAGTAAAAGAAGAACCTAGTTCTTTCCGGCCAATCATCGCTCCAACTGGAATACCATTCCCAAGCGCCTTTGCGATGGTAACGATATCAGGCCCTATTCCCATTTGCTCATAAGCGAATAGTGTTCCTGTTCTGCCTATTCCAGTTTGTATTTCATCTATAATAAAAAGAGCATTGTACTCATTACATAGTTTTTCAATTTTCTTCAAAAAGGATGGATCAGCTAATATTACTCCTCCTTCTCCTTGAACAACTTCTACCATTACTGCCGCAACTTCTTCATTCATTACTTCCTCTAATGCTTGTATATCGTTAAATGGTGTATGTAAAAAAGACGGAAGTAATGGACCGAACCCTTCTTTCACTTTATCTTGCCCTGTTGCACTCATCGTTCCAAATGTTCTCCCGTGAAAAGATTGCTCACATGTTACTACGAGAGATTTTCCAGTATGCTTACGTGCTAGCTTTAAAGCCGCTTCATTTGCCTCCGCCCCGCTATTACAAAAAAACACATAATCTAATGCTGTATCTTCTGTTAATAACGATGCGACCTCTTCTTGTAAGGAGTTCGTAAACAAATTAGATATATGCCATATGTTTCCAATTTGATTTTCTACTGCCTTTACAACAGTAGGATGACAATGTCCTAAGTTACATACACCAATCCCCGACGTAAAATCTAAGTATTGCGTACCATTTTTATCAATGACTGTTGTTCCATTCCCCTTTACAAACTCAATAGTTCTCCTGCCATACGTTTGAAAAAGATGGCTTGTCATAGAATACTCACTCCTTTCGTTACCGTGGTTCCAATACACTTTCCTGTGACCCCGGCAAAATCCTTTGTACCATTTACGATACTAACCTTTTTCACTCCCATTTTTAACGATGTAAGTGCCGCCTGTACTTTCGGAATCATCCCACCTGTAATGACACCTTGTTCTATAAAAGTAAGAATTTCATATTCATCCATTTTCTTTACCAATCTTCCTTCGTGTAATACTCCATCTACGTCCGTTATAAAAATGAGTTCTTTTGCGGATAGTGTGGCTGCAATTCCAGCTGCAGCAGTATCTGCATTAATGTTATAAACTTCATTACCATTTATCCCGATTGGAGCAATCACAGGAATATAATTCATATCTATCAATCCTTTTAATAAGGCTGTTTCTACATAACTTACTTCTCCTACATATCCTATCTCTTCACCAACAGGTTGAACTTGAAGTAAATTACCGTCACATCCTGAAAGCCCCACCGCAAGTAAATTATGTTTTTGTAAATTCATTACGATTTTTTTATTCGTACTTCCGCATAGCACCATTTGAACAACATCCATAACCTCTTTCGGCGTTACTCGTAATCCATCTTTCTTTTCTATCTTGATATTAGCATCTTCTAACTTGGCATCAATTTCTGGGCCACCGCCATGGACAATAACAACCTTATACTTATTTTGCAATTTCTTTATGCAATCAAAAAACACACTATTTAATCGATTCAACATGCTACCGCCACATTTAACTACAATGTAATCGCTCATCTTCTCTCTCCTTATGTACGATAACAAGCATTTATTTTCACATATTCATAACTTAAGTCGCAGCCCCAAGCTGATCCCGTTTCATCTCCTAAATGTAAACACGCATCAATTTTTATTTCATGTTCTTGTAATTTCTTTTTCATTTCCTCTTCGGAAAACATTTGAGGCTCACTATTTTTTAATACGGCGATAGATTGAAGAGTGATATCAATTGTATTTGGGTTAATAGTTACTTCACTCTGTCCAATACTACTAATAATTCGTCCCCAATTTGGATCCTCACCATATATCGCTGTTTTCACAAGACTTGAACCGACTATTTGTTTTGCAATTTTCTTTGCTTCTTCATTTGTTCTAGCCCCTAACACGTTTACTTCTATTAACTTCGTAGCACCTTCACCATCTTGTGCAATTTTTTTCGCTAAATCTTCACATACCTTTTGTAAAGCAAATACAAAAGTTTCCCAATCCTTATGTTCCATATCCATCGTTTTCGTTTCTGATAATCCACTTGCCATAACGATAACCATATCATTTGTAGACGTATCTCCGTCCACCGTAATTTGATTAAACGTATGATTCGTAATTTTTGATAATGCTGTTTGCAGTATTTCATGCTCTATATTTGCGTCTGTTGTAATAAAACTAAGCATCGTTGCCATATTCGGGTGGATCATCCCTGAACCTTTTGCGACCCCAGCAATGGTCACTTCTTTCCCATCAATTATCATCTCATAGCAAGTTTCTTTCGTTATGAGGTCTGTCGTTAAAATTGCTTCACAAAAAGAATGAGCTTCACTTACTTCCTTTGTTGGCACAAGAGATTCAATTCCCTTTCGAATGCTATCCATCGGTAAAGGGACTCCAATTACACCTGTTGAAGCGACTGCGACGTACTTTTCTTTTACTCCAAAGTGTTCCGCTCCTAATGTTCGCATCTCATAAGCATCTTGCAATCCTTTCATGCCCGTACAAGCATTTGCATTTCCGCTATTTACAACAATTGCTTGTAATTTCCCTTCTGCTGCTATGCTATCCTTCGTTACTTGCAACGGTGCTGCTTGTATTTGATTTGTTGTATACACAGCGGCACATGATGCTGGCACCTCACAAACGATTGCACCCACATCCTTTTTCACCTTTTTCAGACCATTTGCAGTACCGATTGCCGAAAAGCCTTTCGGCGTAACAATTGAACCATTTGCTAATTTTGTAATAGACGATGTTTTAATCATAATTTCCCCCTTATGGATAAAGCGGCATATGCTGTAAACCCGTTGTCTCTTCTAGTCCCGCTAATAAATTTGCATTTTGAACTGCTTGCCCTGCTGCGCCTTTCATCATATTGTCTATCACAGAAACTACTGTAATTCTTTCTGTTCTTTCATCGTAAGCCATCCCAATATCACAATAATTTGAGCCTCTTACTTCTTTCGGACTCGGAAATTCTCCTTGAGAACGAATTCGAACAAAAGCTGAATTGTGATACGTTTCTTCATACAACGTTTGAAGTTGCTGCATTTTGATTTCTTGTTTTACTTTCGCATAGAGTGTAACCATAATCCCTCTTGATATCGGTATTAAATGTGTATTAAATGTGATTGGCTTCGCTTTATCATTCCACTCTACAAGCATTTGCTCAATCTCAGGAACGTGCTGATGCTGATTTACTTTATAAATGTGAAGGTTATCATATAGCTCTGGAAAATGAGTCATTGTTGTTGGAGTTTTGCCTGCTCCAGATACACCTGACTTTGCATCAATGATAATCGAATCTTCTTCAATCATTCCGCTACGTACTAACGGCGCTATCGCTAATAATGCAGCTGTCGCAAAACATCCTGGGTTTGCAATTAAATCTGCATTTTGAATCTCGGACCTTTTCCATTCGCTTAACCCATAAACTGCTTTCTTAAGAATTTCTTCTTGTGCAGCTGGCCTTTTATACCACAGTTCATATGACGAAGGATCGATCATACGATAGTCTCCAGATAGGTCAATTACCTTTAAACCTACTGCTAATAATTTTGGAGTTAACTCTGCCGATACTCCTGCCGGGGTCGCTAAAAATACGATTTTCGCTTCCTTCTCCATTGCCTTTACATCAATTTCTTGTAATGTATGTACGAGAACATTTCGAAAATGCGGGTATACATTTGTTATACACTCGCCAACTTGCGAAAAAGAATGGAGAGATGCTATCGAAAAATACGGATGTTGCTCTAATAACCGAATTAACTCAATTCCTCCATATCCAGTTGCTCCAATAATTGCGACTTTCATAAGCTCCTCCTCATATCGATTCTTTAAGTTAAGTATGATTATAATATTGTATATTTATAGAGTCAATTAAATATTTATAAAATTTTTAAAACTTAAAAATCTTAATTTTACTGGAAAAATAATATACACAATCGAATTTTTATGCAAAAACAATGTATAGTAGTATTTCCATTTCACTTCAAGTACAATAAAACAATACATGTATACATACAGGCGGGGAAAAACATGAATAAAAAATTAATTGAGAAAATGATTATAAAAAGTTTTCGGCAATATCAATGTAATCCTGTTTCAAAAGAGGATCAGGAAATGCTAATTAAACATATTCAAATGATAATTCTTTCAAATGCTGAAATTGATGTATACGAGGCTGTTGAGGATATCGTTTACGATTATGTGACTGGAAAATAAAAAAACAGGAGATTTCCATATGGAAATCTCCTATTTTTTACTTAATGATTTGCCTGCAACACGTTCAAATAAACCTGGGAATAATACGTAGAGCTTTGGCCCCATTCCCATCCACTTCGGCAAGTTTACTTCACGTTTTTTCGTTTGCATCGCCTTTACGATTTGTTCTGCTACATATGTTGGTTTTAACATGTAACGTCCCATATTTTTCACATATGTACCTGATTGATCGGCTATTTCAAAAAAGTTCGTATCTATCGGTCCCGGGTTAATTGCTGTTACATACACATTTGTGTTAGATAACTCCATACGCAAACTATTCGTAAATCCTAATACAGCGTGTTTTGTTGCTGCATAAGCACTCGACTTCGGAGTTGCAATTTTTCCAGCCAATGAAGCAATATTAATAATTTGTCCTTCGTTCCTTTTTACCATATAAGGTAATACCGCTTTCGTACAAGCTACTAATCCAAATACATTTACTTGAAACATATCCTTTACTTCATCCATTGACGCATCTTCAAACGTTTTAAAAATACCAAACCCAGCATTATTTACCAATATATCAATACGTCCTACTTCTTGTAATACCTTTGAAAAAACAGATTGTACTTTCGTTTCTTCACTTACATCTAATACATAGTAATAGCAAGGCGTATTATAAGTTTCTTTAATTTTGTCTGCTAATGCTTGTAGCTTCTCTTCTGTTCGAGCCATTAATACCGGCGTCGCCCCTTGCTCTGCAACCTGCATTGCAACTTGCTCTCCAATTCCACTAGAAGCACCTGTAATGACGATTACTTTTTCTTGTAAACGTCCCGTCATTGCTGTCACCTACTTTGCATAATAAATCAATTGTTGTGAAGATTCATCAATCATCACTTGTTGATTATATGCTAAAAAGTCTAATTGTCCAACAGTTTCTGAGATAGTAAGTGGCAATTGCTCTTTATATAATACCGGAAATAGTTTTACACATACTTCAAATGCTGTCATTGGCTTTTCCTTTAATAGTTCAAGCACTTTAAACGCACGTGTCTCTTGCTTTTGTAATCTTGTTTCAATAAGTTGTTTCATATTCAGAACATCTTCCCCATGCCCTGATAAAATACGTGAAATATTCATTTCACTTAAACGTTTTAACGTTTGATTGTACTGCAATAAAGGACGCGCTCTTTCTGTTTGCCCTTCATATGGTGGTTCTAATATTGGATTTGAAGAAATATGACTAATGAGAGCATCCCCACCAATTAATATTCCATCAGATTCTCTATATAATGAAATATGAGTGGAAGCATGCCCCGGGGTTTCAATCACTGTAAATCCAGGTAACGAATCTATACGATCTCCCTCTCTCACGGTATGTGTTAACGACCTATTACAAGAATATTTAAGTGTCTTCGTCGTCAATAACGCCTCACCATTCAGAAATGCTGCTGGAACGCCGAACTGCAAGGCTGTCTCTTTAAAAAATTCATGATACCTCTTTAAAAATTCAGCATTCTGTGTAATCCACGGTTCATTCCAAGGATGTCCGATAATCTTTACTTTTTCAGAAAATGTATTTAAAAGTCCGCAATGATCCGCATGGTGATGCGTAATCACTACCGTTTCAATATCTTCTATCTTATACCCTAATGCACCTAATTGACTTTCTAGTGCCTTCTTTGCTTCTTCTGTATTTGTCCCTGTATCAATTAACGTTAATGTTTCTCCCTCAACTAAAAACACATTCACTGTCTCAACTGCAAATGGAACAGGAATCTCCATTCGATGAATCGCCGTCATGCTTAGCCCCCCCTGTCTTTTTCCGGTTCAAAATGAATACCTCTTCAGTTTACAACTTCCCTATAAATTTGTCATTATTTTCAGATAAAAAGAGGTGTTTTCCATAAAAAAACGAATGTATGTACATTTATAAGCATTTCTAACCAAATTCAAAGGAGGCACATCATGTCTATGCAAAACATTTCCTTTCTCGGTGCAGGCTCTATTGCCGAAGCAATTATTGGTGGTTTATTAAACGCAAATGTTGTTAAGGGAGAAAATGTAACTGTAAGTAATCGTTCTAACGAGACAAGATTACAGGAGTTACATAAAAAATACGGTGTCAAAGGCACACATAATAAAAAGGAATTACTTGCTGATGCAAATATTCTTTTTCTAGCGATGAAGCCAAAAGATGTCGCAGAAGCGATTATTCCTCTTAAAGAATACATAAATAATGACTTGCTTATTATTTCGTTATTAGCAGGTGTTTCTACTCATTCAATTAGAAACCTACTTCAAAAAGACGTTCCGATTATTCGTGCAATGCCAAATACATCTGCGGCCATTTTAAAATCCGCTACTGCTATCTCACCTTCAGAACACACAACGGAGGAACATATTCACATTGCAACATCGTTATTTGAAACGATTGGTCTCGTCTCTGTTGTAGAAGAAGAAGATATGCATGCTGTCACTGCATTATCCGGAAGTGGACCAGCTTATATTTATTACGTGGTAGAGGCAATGGAAGAGGCAGCAAAAAAAATTGGTTTAAAAGAAGCTGTTGCAAAATCACTTATTCTTCAGACGATGATTGGTGCTGCTGAAATGCTAAAAGCAAGCGAAAAACACCCTTCTATTTTACGAAAAGAAATTACTTCTCCTGGGGGAACAACTGAAGCAGGTATTGAAGTGTTACAGGAGCATGATTTTCAACAAGCATTAATTTCCTGTATTAAACAAGCAACGAAACGATCACACGATCTTGGAAAAACATTAGAAAAAATAGCAAAAGAAAAATAAAAAACGGAGCTCAACTTTATTTGAGCTCCGTTTTTTACTTTAATCATATGATATGCTTTTAGTTATTACTCTTACCAAAAATCTCTTCTTGCAGACGACGACCTGTTGGTGTTGCTGCAAGTCCACCTTCTGCTGTTTCACGAAGTGCTACTGGCATCGTTTGTCCAATTCTAAACATCGCCTCAATGACTTCATCACATGGAATTGTACTAGTTACACCAGCTAATGATAAATCAGCTGAAATCATGGCATTCGCAGCTCCTGCTGCATTACGTTTTACACAAGGTACTTCTACAAGCCCTGCAACAGGATCACATACTAAACCAAGCATATTCTTTAATGAAATCGCCATCGCTGTAGCTGCTTGATCTTGTGTTCCACCAGCCATCTCAACCGCTGCTGCTGCTGCCATTCCACTTGCTGAACCTACTTCAGCTTGGCAACCTCCTGCCGCGCCGGAAATACAAGCATTATTCGCAACAACCATACCGAAAGCTCCTGCTGTAAATAAAAATTCAATCATTTCTTCGCGTGTCGGCTGTAATTTTTCTTGCAGTGCAAAAAGTACACCTGGCACTGTTCCAGCAGATCCTGCTGTTGGTGTTGCACAAATGATTCCCATCGCCGCGTTTACTTCATTTGTTGCGACAGCTTTACTCACTGCGTCCAAAATCGTATCTCCAGATAAGCCTTTTCCACTCTGCATATACGCTTGGACTTTCACAGCATCCCCGCCAGTTAAACCAGTCGGTGATTTTACACCACGAATACCGCGTTCTACTGCTTGTTCCATTACAACTAAGTTCTTTTCCATTCCAGCAATTACTTCTTCACGTGAGATACTTCTTGTTTCCATTTCACATTGAATCATAATTTCTGCGATTTTTACATTTTGCTCTTTAGCTTGCGCCACTAGTTCCGCTGCGTTCCGAAACATGGTGTGTCCCCCCTGCAATTAATCCATAATAGTTACTTGACAAATATTTTGTTGCCCATTTATTTCCGCGATTACTTCATCTGCTAATAATTCATCTGTTTCAATGACCATAAGCGCTCTTCTTCCTTTTTCTTTACGAGAGACACTCATTGTACTAATGTTAATCTCATGCTTAGCAAGGATTGAAGCTACAGCTGCGATAGCACCAAAGCGATCGTTATTTACAATAAGTAGTGCTGGACTCGTGCCTGTTAATTGAAGATCGAATCCGTTTAATTCTACAACTTCAATTTTACCGCCACCAATTGAGCAAGCAACAACTTCAATTTCCTCTTCACCTTTATACAGACGAATTTTCGCTGTATTTGGATGCGGAGCATTTGCATCTTCTTCAATGAATTCCACTTCAATCCCGCGTTCTTTTGCAATATCTAACGCACTCGGAATACGTAAATCATCTGTTTCAAATCCTAGTATTCCACCGATTAGTGCTACATCCGTACCGTGACCACGGTATGTTTTTGCAAATGAACCATATAATGAAATGCTAACTCTCTCTGGCTCATGACGAAACAGCTGACGAGCAACTTGCCCCATTCTTGCCGCGCCTGCTGTATGTGAACTTGATGGACCAATCATAACCGGACCAATAATATCAAACACTGAGCGATACTTCATCATAACTCCCCCTAAACCTCTATGAAAAAATTATTTTCTACTATTCTATTAAGCTGCCGAAACAGTTGCTTTTCCAGTCGTACCACGAATTTGTTCCGCTGTACGAATTGGATAGTTTTTGAATAACAATGAACCAATGTATCTTGAAATAATACCAGTTATAATAATAAATACGAAACTTAGCATTACCTTCATTTAAAAATGATATAAGATAATCCACAATAAAGTCTGGTAGCAATCCAAAGTTTAACACAGAACCCCTTACAAGCATAGCATAAACAAGTGAAACTCCCATTGCTTCCATACCTTTTGGTGCTTCAAAGCTAAAGAGCGAAAAAAGACTTAGTACAAATAATAGTAATATCCTTTTATAATCTCCATGTTGCTCTCTCTCGGTTTAGTCAACTTCACTTGTTACGACAAATGGCTAAAACGCATGTAGCCTACAATAAATTATAATCTGCCCTCATTATAGCTTGTATTTTATAAAACGCTTACTTTTTTTGAATTTTAAAAGTTCTGAATAAAAATCTTTTTTCGCTATTTGTATCACTTGTATGTCGTCTGACTTATATAACAGTTTTTCTAAATAATCGGTATTGTGTATTTCCATCCTATATC
>NZ_JBALMG010000087.1:0-6303 GCF_036963225.1 Bacillus sp. JJ783
CATACGTTACTGAGATTTTAATTCCAAGTATACAAATACCAGTACCGTCATAATTGCTATAATAACGTAAGTAACATCAAGCATTATAAGTGTCTTTAAAGTTTCAGTCATCCTAATTCACCCCTGTTATAAAGATATAACATGATCTCTCTATCAATTAAATAAGAGATCATAAAGATAAAAATGTACATGAAATTTCTTAAGTAGTTTCTATATTAATATATCATAAATTAATGTAAACAATGTTAAGGTAGTGTAAAACTACTGTAAATAAAGGGAGTTCCCATAATAACCTTAAAACATTCTCAACTAATGAAATACGCTATTCTTTCTATTGGATTATAAGAAAGAATAGCGTATTTATATGTGGAATTTTGTGTTTTATAAATCAAAATTATTTACGCAAGAGATTCAAAACGCTTTATCGCCAAATATAGTAAGAAATCTTAGTTTTGTAAAATGAGCTAGTAAAAGATTCATTTTTATTTATATATTGTTAGACTTTCTTTAAAGCAATTATTTAGCGATTTGGAAGCATCAACAGAAGTGTACATGCCTATGTATAAATTTTAGAGTGTCAATAAAAATATTATGTCAACAATATGAACTGTCACAAATTTTCATATATTATTGTGATTGATATCACATCCCTTTTTCTCAATGGGCATTATGCTTAGTTTGTAAGGAATGATTGGGAGAGGGTGGGATGATATGTTTTGTTATCAATGTGAACAAACGCCAACAGGCGGATGTAAAGTGATGGGTGTTTGTGGTAAGAATGAAACCATTGCAAGTTTACAAGATACGATTGTGTTTGGATTAAAAGGAATTGCTGCTTATCGTACTCATGCTGCTCAGCTAGGGTATACAGATGCATTTGTAGATGCTACAACTCAAGAAGCACTATATATGACATTAACAAATTCTAACTTTAATGAACAAGAACATATTGATATGGCTATGAAAGTTGGGAAATCAGCTTTACGGGTGATGGAGTTGTTGGATGAGGCACATACGAATCACTTTGGTGTTCCAGAGCCTGTTCAAATTACACAAAATCATGTAGAAGGTAAGGCAATTGTAGTTACTGGTCATAATTTATTTGCATTAGAGGAACTATTAAAGCAAACAGAAGGAAAAGAAATTAATATTTATACGCATTCTGAAATGTTACCAGCACACGGATATCCAAAGCTGAAAAAATATAAACATTTAAAAGGAAACATTGGTAAGGCATGGTACGATCAACGACGCCTTTTTGAAAAATTCACTGGTGCCATATTAGCTACAACGAACTGTGTTATGCCAATTAAAGGATCATACTCTGATCGATTCTTTTCATATGATATTGCAGGCTTAGAGGGCGTACAAAAAATTGAAAATGATGATTTTGCACCATTGATTCAAAAAGCGCTAGAGCTTCCCGAAGTACATATGGAGTCGGATGAACAGTTAGTAACAGGATTTCATCATAATACAGTATTATCATTAGCTCCAGAAATTATTGAGGCAGTAAAGGAAGGGAAAATAAAGCGTTTCTTTGTCATCGCAGGTTGTGATGCACCAGGAAAAGGCGGGGAATACTATCGTGAATTAGCAACGTCACTTCCTCCAGAAACGGTTATTTTAACAACTTCTTGTGGGAAATTCCGCTTTAATGATGTAAGTTATGGTGTTGTACCTGGTACGGAGATTCCGCGTTACATTGACTTAGGGCAATGTAATAACTCAATTTCTACAGTGAAAATAGCGGCCGCTTTAGCAGATGCTTTTCAATGTGAAGTAAATGAATTGCCAGTGAGTATTGTCCTATCATGGTTTGAACAAAAAGCAGTTGCCATTTTACTTGGGCTATTTAGTCTTGGTATTCAAGATATTCGCATTGGTCCAAAGGCCCCTGAATTTATTTCACCTGGTGTGCTTGATGTATTACAAGAAACATTTGGTTTAAAACTAATTACAACTGCAGCAGAAGACATGAATATGATGTTATCGTAACAAAAAGGATGTCCTATATGTAGAGTTGGCTTTATAAAGAATTTGTATGTATTCGCAAGCTCATGTATTAGATGCACAGGTGCATTAGTAGAAGAACAAAAAATGATCCGTCTTCTTAATAAGGAGAGCTAGCCACATTCATTAACTTCGGAATATTATAACGCCCAAAACAAAAATGCGGAATTTTTGTTTTGGGGTATTTCCTTTTTTTAGCTGGATAGGTATGTGGTGAGATTTTTTAAAAAGAAAATAGGCAGTATCCAATAGGTAATAGCGGATTTTTAAAAAAATTTAAAAGTCCAGTTGACATTCACTTCTACTTAGTCATACAATGTAGTTGTAATAAGTAATACTGAATAGCGTGGTTTCTTAAAATATATTTAGTAAACAATAGGAAAAAGCGGATTTAAGAAAAAATTTAAAAATCGAGTTGACATTCTATCTACTTAGTCATACAATGTAGTTGTAATAAGTAATACTGAATAGTGAAGTTTTTCAAAAGCTATTCAGTAAAAATTCGCCTTAGTACTCTGTGGTACTGAATATAAGTCAGACAGAATAGGGGGTAGAGGAGGATCAGAATATGGAAAATTTAACTGAAATGCTGAAAGGTTCGCTAGAAGGATGTGTACTGGAAATCATCAGCCGCCGTGAAACCTATGGCTATGAGATTACCCGTCACCTGAATGATCTTGGGTTTACCGAAGTTGTGGAAGGAACTGTATATACCATCCTCGTACGATTAGAGAAGAAAAAACTTGTGAATATTGAAAAGAAACCGTCAGATATGGGGCCGCCTCGCAAGTTTTATTCACTTAATGAAGCTGGCCGCCAGGAGCTTGAATTGTTTTGGAGAAAATGGGATTTTGTATCATCAAAAATTAACGTCTTGAAGTCAAACTAGCCTCATAAGATAAAATATTCGGCCGATATTTTGGGAGTTTCTTGTTCTGCTTTATAAAAAAGGAGGAAAAATAATATGTTGGAAATGTTCAAAAAATTAATTGGTGATAAAAAAGAGTATAAAATGATGATGGCACGGGTTGGAGCTCTGCCAGAGGACTACCAATTTGTGTTTAAGAAAATCCAAAACTACATGTGGAATTTCTCAGCGGGCAACGGGATGGATATGCTACACATACAGTATGAATTAATCGATTTGTTTGAAGCCGGTGCGGCGGAAGGCAGACAAGTGCTGGAAATCACTGGGGAGGACGTGGCATCCTTTGCTGACGAACTAGTGGCAAACGCTAAAACTTATGTCTCCAAGTATCGTGAAGATTTGAATGAAAGTATCATGAAGCAATTGAGAAAAAAATAAATGCAAAAGGTAATACCGACTGATTAGCTGGTTACAAATGTGAATTGCCACCATCGCTATTCAGTTATATTTTTAAATCAGTACTAAGTAATACAGAATATCAGTAATACTAAATAGAGGAGTGTAGGCAGTCTAGCTTTACAAAACATTTTTTAAGGAGGAAAAAAGCATGAGCAACACAGCGATTTCTGTAAAAGGGTTAAAAAAATCCTTTAAAGATAAGGAAGTGTTAAAAGGGGTAGATTTTGAAGTGCAGCGTGGCGAAATTTTCGCGCTGCTGGGCTCAAATGGAGCGGGCAAGACGACGACGGTCAATATCCTCTCTACGCTGATGAAGCAAGATGGCGGCGAAGTAGGTGTTTGCGGTTTTGACGTCCAGCGTCAATCGGATCATGTTCGTCAAAGTATCAGTCTGACAGGGCAGTTTGCAGCTTTAGACGGCATGCTCACGGGGAGAGAAAACTTGATAATGATTGCCAATTTGCGTGGAGTTTCTAGTCCTGCTCAAGTCGCTGATAATTTGCTTGCAAGATTTAGCCTGACCGATGCAGCTAACCAGAGGGCAGACCAGTATTCAGGTGGGATGAAGCGCCGGCTTGACATCGCGATGAGTTTGATCGGAACGCCAGCAGTCATTTTTCTCGATGAACCGACGACAGGGCTTGACCCCGAAGCGCGGATTGAAGTGTGGGATACCGTCAAGGAACTTGCCGGCGGTGGCACAACCATCTTGCTGACAACCCAGTACCTGGAGGAAGCCGAACAACTGGCGGACCGTATCGCTATCTTGCATGGCGGAAAAATTATTACGACTGGTACTCTTACTGAACTTAAAGAGATGTTCCCGCCAGCAAAAGTGGAGTATATCGAGAAGCAGCCGACATTGGAAGAAATTTTCCTTGCGATCATCGGCAAAAAGGAGGAGATGTAAATGAAAAGCAAAACAGGGGTATTACTAGGGCGCTTAATGCGCAACATTATGCGGAGTCCAGATACGATTATTACGGTAGCGATTACACCGATTATGATGATGTTGTTGTTTGTCTACGTATTTGGCGGCGCCATAAAGACAGGAACGGATAACTACGTCAATTATTTATTGCCGGGAATCTTGCTGATGGCTATCGCATCCGGTGTCGCTTACACATCCGTGCGGTTGTTTACGGATGTAAAGAGTGGGCTGATGGCACGTTTCATTACTATGCCTATCAAGCGCTCGTCGGTATTATGGGCTCACGTATTAACCTCACTTGTTGCTAATGTACTTACTATCGTGGTGGTTATCCTTGTTGCGCTCTTAATGGGCTTCCGTTCCAGCGCTAATATTCTGGATTGGCTTGCGGTAGCTGGAATACTTGGGATGTTTACGCTGGCGCTAACATGGTTGGCTATCATTCCCGGGTTGACAGCGAAGTCTATGGAAGGGGCGACAGCCTACTCATACCCGCTAATCTTTCTGCCCTTTATTAGTTCGGCCTTTGTTCCTACCGAAACGATGCCAAAAATTGTTCGTGCGTTCGCTGAGAACCAGCCTGTAACTTCAATCGTGAATGCGATTCGTGCCCTCTTATATGAAGGGACTGTTGGCAACGATATTTGGATTGCACTTGCTTGGTGCATTGGCATTATGGTTATCGCTTACTTCTTCGCCGGTAAAGCATTTAAACGTCAGTTAGGGTAAGTGCATCATCGGTTCGGTGCCCTATGGTAACTAAATCTTCTGAAATGAAATATATGTTTGGAAAAGTGGATTAAAATCACATTAATCTTAGTTATTGCTATAATTGTTAGTATTTTTACTGGTTATGCAGTTGGTACGTAAGTAGGCTCAGGCGTTGAGAAAAAGCAGACTGAGAGAGTTAAAGGGGAAGAGATAATATGTTGATCGCAATTCTAATCGTCATAAAATCGATGCAATGCACAAAATGCTTCCTTAAAAAAGAAGAAAGGATTCTGACTAATCAGGATCCTTTTTTGAGTACTAGTATCAGCATGTCCAAGTTTAGAAGGTTACTTACAAACGTTGTGGAGTGTTTGCACCAAAACCAGCTACCGCACTACATCTTGCGGAACATATACAAATTGAACAATTAGATGTGCACTCATTACATGCATTTCAATTGTTTCTATTGTAATCGCAAAAAAGACTAAGCTCCGTTATCCGATTGGAAAAGGGGTAACGTTTGCGATTATGATGAAAAAATTACTTCCTTGGAGATGGTGGAAGTATGTTGTTTTGAGGGAGTTCGCGAAGAAAAAATAGCGCTACTATACTAAGGGCATTCACGTGTCATAATGCGTTAATTAAATATACATATATATATAGTTTTTCAGAGTGATGCGATGTCAGGTATGAGCTGTGTAACAACTAGAGGTGAGAGAAGGATGTTAACGTTTTTATTTGAGTTAGACAAGGATATTCCACAGAAGGATGAGCCACGGTATGTTGCTTATGCAAATGGCTTTATCGAAGGGGATTTAACAATTTGTGTGGGTGACAGAGTCCTTTTTCAGAAGTCATGCATGAAGGTCGTAGAGCTGGGCATTTATTTAGGACAGTGGATGGAACAAGTTCAACACGGGCAGAACGTACATGTGAATTATGAAACGATTGACGATGATGAGGTAATTCTTGGTTTTTTCTATGAAGAGGACAATCAGTGGAGGAATTCTTCCAGTTGGCAAGAATTCGAACTTCAGGAGCGTATATCTACGATCACATTAGTAGAGAGCGTTCAACGCTATTTGTATGGGCTAAATAAGGAACTGTGCGTGATAGAATATCCTGTGACATTTGATCAGTACTTAAGAGGAGAGCGAATTATGCAGCTTTCTTACAAACGACTATGTGATAGTAAAGCAGATACGATGCCGATAGAGGTTTACAATGGAAGCAAACAAGCAGGCGTAGTACGGGGCTATTATAAAAATACGTTGATGAAAGTGCTAGACTTCATTCCAAAAATTGGTAGTAATATCAATTA
>NZ_JBALMG010000088.1:0-254 GCF_036963225.1 Bacillus sp. JJ783
GTTTGTTATATTACACATAAAGGGCTGAGCGTTATGAGAAGAAAAGGTTATTTTATAGACAATGAAAGTAAGCGATTATACAACAATGAAATAGTAGTTTCAAATAAAGTGTATCCTAATAATCCTACGTTAGAAGAACTGAAACAAATGGTTTTTAACGGTGGAATAGAAGAAGTGTTTGTATCCCATTATTTTGACGATCAAAAAAGTAATTTAGAGCGTGAATCAATAGATGATGTAAGGGCAGAATGGAA
>NZ_JBALMG010000088.1:303-23716 GCF_036963225.1 Bacillus sp. JJ783
AAAAGAGTATCTTTTCTTTGTTGAAATGTGGGGAAATGAAAAAGGAAAAGTAATTTTAGTGTTATTTATGCATCATTAGAATGTTCGGGAAGCCTTTATATTGGCTTCCCGATATTTTTTATGCTGAAAAAATATTATGCAAGATGTTGGTAATATGATACGTATTTTTCTAATCCTTCAATCTCTTTCTCAGGTAGCTCAATACCACCTTTTCGGCCGTAGCAAACATTTCTTAAGTACTCTCCAAAATCATAGAACGACTTTTTTTATTTTCCATCCAATTATATCTATTAATAACAAATTCACCATCAAAGTTTGTATCAAATGTATAAGGAATACAGGCTATGTTTTGGGGTAAATGTTTTTTAATACTCTATATTGCCGGCCGGCTCCTAAACTTTTACATACAAACAGTAAACTATTAATTATTGTAAAATCAAAACTCTTCTTAGCTTCAATTACATTTGCGATCGGTTGGTTTAGTCTTGTTATGGTCGAAGTTGTTGAATCTGCAAGTGAGGAATCAGTAGGGATGACAGTGGGTTTTGCGCTTACACTGAATCAAATTGCTATTATCTTTGCACCTGCTTTGTTTGGTTATATAGTAGATGGAAAAGGCTACACATATACATGGATGGGTATAGCTGCATTACTAAGCGTTTCAGCGGTAAGTTTATGTAAAAGTAAACGAATATTAAAAATGTAAATCTTTTATGAAGAAAATCTAAAGAAATGTCGTGGGAGTGACATTTCTTTTTTAAATGCTGTATAATCAAGTTATAAATGAGATTCGTTTTCATTAACGTTCATTTCCTCTTTTGAAGTTACCTGTAATTTTAGCCATAATAAGTTGTTTTTCTTTTTCATTATTTGCCCGAGTTATTTTGTTTAAAAATTTTTCAACGTCATTTCCTTTTAAAAACATAATCTATTTTCTGCAATATTCAATTATAACTATATTTTTTTTTGTTACCCGATAATGAAACATCATATCGTCTAAACGATTGCGTTTATCGGTCTTTTTCAAATTAACACCTCCATTCTGGCTAATGTGTAACGAATGTTACATAAGAAATTGAAATTTAAGTTGGATGCATCCGATTGTAAGGTGGAAATTTTACAAAAAAGAAATACAATAGAGAGTAGTCAAAATTTGAGTGTGAGAAAAAGGAATCTAGTGTAATATGATGAATGATAGATAGATTATAAAATGTTTGAAAATTAAAAGATATAGAATAGAATGGAAAAGTATAAAGTGAGATTAGATAAAAGAGGGTTCCTATATGTTTAAGAAATGGTTAATTGTTTTTTTTATTTTTGCTATTTTTTGTGGGAGTGTCGCTGCACTAATATATGCAAATAAAGATAAGAAATATAATTTGAGGGTATTTTCAGATTCTAAGAATAAGATTGAAAATGATAAACCAAAAGTTGATGTAAATCAACAAAAACGTTATGAGGTTGCAGCAGCGAAACTAGATCAGTATTTAAAAGATAAAGGGTTTAACGGAACGGTTCTCGTGGCGGATAAAGATAATGTGGTTTTACGAAAAGGATACGGGTATGCGAATGTAAAAGATAAAATTTTAACAACGCCAAGAACAAAATATCGCATCGGTTCCATAACAAAAACAGTAGTTGCAATATCTATATTACAGCTAAAAGAAAAAGGGAAATTAAGTATAGAAGATAATGTAAATAAATATATTCCGTCGTTTCCGGCAGATAAAAATATTACGTTAAGAAATTTGTTAACACATACTTCCGGATTGCCAGAGCAGGGACAAGGTAGAGTTGATGCGGCATCACGTTTAAAGTTAGTAACATGGATTGGATCTCAAAAGCTTGAATTTCCTGCAGGAACGGGATGGAGATATACAGATTATAATTATATGGTGCTTGCATATATTGTAGAAAAGATAACAAATGAACCACTTGCTGACTATGTGAAAGAAAACATTTTTACTCCTGTTGGAATGCATGAATCTGGGATGGGTGCCACTTTCCCAGGAGATATGTTTTTAGCAGAAGGATATACGAAAAAAGATAATGAGTTAATAGCTACGCCTCGTTTAAGAATGAGTTGGCTATATGGTTGTGGTGAAATGTATACAACTGTTGAAGATATGAAAAGGTTAGATGAGGCAATTATGGATGGTAAATTGCTTTCTAAACAAAGTTTATCAGATATGTTTACTGTATCGCCCGCTAGAAAGTATGGATTTAGTTTCTACATTAATGCAGATTATAATCATAATCATGGAGTATTAGCTGGATGGAACACATTTAATAATTTTAATGGAGATAAACGAATTTTTGTAATTCTTTTCTCTAACGTACAAAATGGAATGAACGATACATTTAATCAAGAGTTTAGAAAGATGGCGAAAGATTTAATAGAAGGAAAATAATTATTTAAAAATCGGTATTGATATGAAATTATCAATACCGATTTTTTTATTTAGTAATGTTTTATTTAGTGAACAAGCAGGTATGAGAGGGGATTAATATTAGAATAAATTTATGAAGGAAGTTAAATGATATTAATGTTAAATATAGGGAATGCATTTTGTGAATGTCATCTATTTGTATTGAACTTATGTGATTATCATGCGGAAGAATAATTGGTAATTTTTACATTGCTGAAAAAGCTTGAGCTTCACACTATGTTAAGCCTTACATTATTGTAGACATGAACAGGAGGTTGCAAAATGAAAAAAGTAGTAAAGTTTTGTTTAATAGCTACATTATCTACAACGATTATTAGTGGATGTTCTTTTGAAGGTGGTAATGAAAATGCAAAAGGGAAAGAGAGTGAAAAGGTAGAGGTACAGAAAAACGCTGGAAAATATACGATGCCAGATGAAAAAGATAAACATGAAGGTACATGGCTACAATGGCCTCATGAATACACATATGGTCAAGAGTATAAACAAGAAGTCGAACCTATTTGGATTAAGATGGCAAGTGCTTTAACTGAGGGTGAAAAAGTCCACATTGTTGCATATGATGAGGAGGAGAAAGAGCGAATCAATAAGCTTTTAATAGATAAAGGGCTGAATATGGATAAAGTTGATTTCTTTATCGCTCCTACTGATGATGTGTGGGCAAGGGATAGTGGACCGATTTTTGTTTATGACAATAATAAAAATCTAAAAATATTAGATCCAGCATTTAATGGTTGGGGAAAGAAAACTCCTTATAAAAATGATGCCCGTATACGTGAGAATGTTAGTAAACAATTAGGGATTGAAAGAATTGATTGGGGGAAATTTGTCCTTGAAGGTGGCGCAATTGAATTAGACAGCAATGGGACTGCTTTATTAACACGAAGCGCAGTAACGAATAAAAATAGAAATCCTGATTTATCAGAAGAGGAAATTGAAAAATATATAAGTGATCTTGGGGTGACAAACTTTATTTGGTTAGATGGAGTGCCTAATTTAGATATTACTGATTTTCATATTGATGGATTTGCTAAATTCCATGATAAATCTACCATTGTAACGATGAAAGAAGATGACTTGGCTGAATGGGGCTTGTCAAACAAAGATATGGATAAATTGTTAGATGCAAAAAATGCTTCAGGACAGAAATATAAGTATGAATACTTACCGCTTAGTAAAGATAAAGTTACTTTAGAAGGTGGAAAAACTCTCGATTATAAGGGATCGTATATCAATTATTATATTGGGAATAAAGTTGTATTGGTACCTAACTATAATGACCCAAATGACAAAATCGCAAACGATACGATTCAGAAGTTATACCCAAATCGCAAAGTAGTGGGAATTGACGTGAGAGAACTTTATAAAAATGGCGGCATGATTCATTGTGTTACACAGCAACAACCGATTCAATTGAAGTAATCGATTTATAGTTTCGTTATGTTGCTTTATAGACAAAATAGGTGAAATACTATCTTTACTTATTTTGTCTTGTTTTAACATCTGTAATAAGAAATAAATGCATAATTTTAATGTAATGATAATCAAATGTAAGTATATTGTCATGATTGTTTTATATGGAAAAGGAGAAAAATATTTGTATTGAAAAATTTTAAAATAGTATTTTCGTTTTTCCTTATCGTTCTACAGTGCATTATAAATGTAGCTTTGATCTGTTTGGGAATTGTTTTAAGTGTGTTTCTTATGAAAGAAGTCATTCAATTTATACAAGAACTGAAATTGAGTGGTGAGGAATCTAGTTATCATTTAATTGATAGCATTGTCGTATTCTTTTTATATTTTGAATTCATCGTAATGATTATAAAGTATTTTCAAATGAACTTTCATTTTCCATTACGTTATTTTATATATATAGGTATTACGGCTATTGTTCGTCTAATTATTATAGACCATGATAGTCCAATGGATTCATTGTTATATGCTTGCGCGATTCTTGTATTAATTAGTGCTTTATTTATTGCAAATTCTAAAATAATGCGTCGTGATTTAGAAGAGTGAACATTAGTTGTTTAAATCAAAAAAAGATGTTTTATCTTTTGGTAAAAAAGGAGTAACGGTATTGAAAGAAATAATTTTAACTAGTTTCATAATAATAGGGTTTATGATTCTACTATTTAATTGTATACTTTCGTAATTTTAAAGGATAAAAAGTTAAAAAGGGAAGAGGCTTTTGTAAATATGGTACATTACAATAATCAAAATAGTTTACATCAAATATTTACATTAAAGGGGACAGTTATAAGAGATATTTTCCCGCAAATTTTATTATATATATGCGTTTCAACGATAGTAACTGTGATTAATTATTATTATGTAGAAATAAAAATTAATCAAACTCCTTGGGTAATTGTTGGAGGGGCTTTAGGTCTACTGTTAGTTTTTCGTACTAACACTGCGTATGATAGATATTGGGAAGGTAGAAAGTTATTTGGCACGATTGGTGCTTGTACTAGAAATTTAGCAGTTAGTTTTTTATGTTATTGGGAGTCTGAAGAGGAAAATACGGATAAGGAAAAACTAAAATTTTTACATTTATTAATTGCTTTTCCAAAGTTAGCGAAAGGACATTTGAGAGATGAAAAAGATTTATCTGAAATAAAATCATTGTTTGAAATTTGTTCTGAGAAGGAACGAGAAATCTTGGCTAAGTCTATTCATTTACCGATTAGTATAGTTTTCATGTTAAAAACTATACTATCAAAAGGTTTGAAAACGGGTCAAATTCATCCAAATGCAATAATTAATATGGAAGCTGATTTGAATACTCTGCTTACGGCTGTGGGTGGATGTGATCGTATCAAAACAACGCCTATTCCTTTTGCATATTTTGCTCATATTAAAATTTTACTGCTAATATTTTGCGGGACTTTATCGATTGGTCTTGTTGATAGTCTTGGATGGTTTACAGTACTTGCAACTACGTTTATAAGTTTTGCATTTATAGGGATTGAAGCAATAGGGGTTGAAATTGAGGATCCATTTGGTCAGGATCCAAACGATCTTCCGCTTGAAGCAATTTGTATAGGGGTAGAAACGCATTTAGTGAATTTATATAATCAAAACGCTCTATCAGAAGTAATGGATTTGAATCTTGATAAAAAAATCAGCTAATCCTTCATTGTGTACGACGATTAAAATTTAAAAATCTTGTCAAGAGTCAGTTTACGGCTTAACAACGGCTTTATATTTTTTATATAAATATATAATATTTCTCCGTGCTATAATCCATTCATGAAATGTGCACGTTTTAAAAATTGTAACGAAAAGAGAAATGAATTGGGCAGTAGTGGGCTTATTGAAAACAGTTATTCAATCATTATTAAAAAGTGAGGTAAATAATATGGAACAAAAACATAATGGAATTATTTTTACTGCAATACCAGATAAATCGAATGAATATTATCGACCATTTTATGAAGACTTGATTTATTTTAATGAATATTTAAACGAAAACAAAGCATTTACCGATCAACTTATATCTTTATCTGTTGAAGAGCAAGACTTTCATACAAGCTTTTTTGAGTATGATGATATTTGGCTAAGAGATGTTGCTCCAGTTGTAACAAATCATCTAGTTAAATTTAAATATCAACCAAATTACTTACCTAAAGATCAAGGGCGATATTTAGATCAACAATTTAATAAATGGTTGAAAAAGAACGACTTTGAATATGTGAAATCACCATTAATATTGGATGGTGGTAACCTTATTTGGAATAAAAAAGATACCGTTATTTTAACAGAACGTATATTTGATGATAATGATGATTGGACGGAAGAGGAAATTATTGAGCAGTTAGAGTGGGATTTAGATGTGAGCCGGGTTATTATTATTCCTGCTGAAGAAGGAGATGTACTTGCACACGCGGACGGAATGGTTAAATTTATTGATGAACACACAATGTTTATTAGTGATTTTCTAGGGGATCATGAATTTAGATATAATGTTCAAGAGATTATTGAAGAGCAAATGCCAGAAGCTGAATTTATAGTTGTTCCTTCGTCATATACAGAGAAGGGTCAATACGATGAAGAGATAGCGTCAGCAAAAGGTTTATATATAAATATGTTAGAAACATGTGATACGCTTTACGTTCCTAAGTTTGGATTAGCTAAAGATGAGGAAGTTTTACGATATATTCAACAGCGTACTGAGAAACAAGCTATTCAAATTCATGTAGGAGAAATATCGACAATGGGAGGCGCGATGAATTGTTTAACGTGGTATTGTCCTAGTCATTTGTTACCTTCAAAAATGAAAAGGCTGAACGATCAGAATGAAGGTTCTTCAATTAGAAAAATATTTGATTGGTTTTAATAAATAAGCTTATATATAAGAAAATGTATTCAAGGGGTATTTATATGTATACAATTACTGAATTTTCACGGATTTGTAAAATGAGTACACGAATGTTAAGGCATTATGATAAAGAGGAAATATTGAAACCAGCATATGTGAATCCGGTAAATGGATATAGATATTATGAGCAAGGGCAGCTTGAAATAGCGTTGAAAATTAAAAAGCTAAGGGAGTACAAATTCCCTTTACCGAAAATTAAAACAATTCTTCAATCATCAGATCAAGATTCATTTATTACACATATGCAATCGCAAATTATAGAGTTGTCTCATGAGGTGAAACAAAATTTACAGGTTATTTCAGAAATGAATGAAATGGTAAATATGAATCATGGTCTAAATATTGCCTGCCATAGAAGTTACGATATATTAATTGGAATGAGAAATGAAATGACGGTAATTGCTCAAAGACTACAAATAGATATAGATGATATGGATGATTATTTTTATTCCTTATATGAAAAAGTACAAAAAAATAGCTTACGAATAGTCGGTTCTCCATCCACAGTTTTTTATGATGAAGAGTATATTCCAAATCACAGTGATATTGAATTAAGAATTCCGATTATGGCTGAGGACAATAAAGGCGTATTACAAGAGTGCGAAATAAAAAAGCTAAATCAGCATCAAATCGTTACTACTATGCATTATGGCAGCTATGACTATATAGGCTATGCTTATATGGCATTAGAAGAATGGGTGGAAAGCAATGGCTATATAATAGATAGTCACCCATATGAAGTCTATATAAAGGGACCTGAATGTGATTGTTTAGTAGAAGAGTATGTGACACAAATTTGTTTTTTAGTTACGAAAATAGAATGAGAATAAGGATTGACATTAACATTATGTCAATCCTTATTCTATATACGAAAGCAATTTATCATAATAAAAAGGGGAAAGAATATGAAAAGAAAAATTTTACTTATTTGTCTGATTCTAAGTATGGTATGGATTTCGGCATGTACTCCTGGAGTAGGAGAAGGGGAGAATGGTAGCGCTGTTCTACCTAATCAGTTACCTAAAAATGTAGTATTTAAAAATGGTACAATCTATACTTCAAATGGAAAGCAAGACATCGTAGAGGCTGTAGCCGTTAAAGAAGGGAAAATTACATTTGTTGGTTCAAACAAGGATGTAGAGGGATTTATAAATGAAGATACGAAAGTGGTGGATTTACAAGGGCGTTTTGTCCTCCCTGGTTTTGTGGACAATCATAATCATATATTTGAAGCGAAATCACCAGCAGCAGGGAATTGTAGTGTCTCACCAGATGCTTCGCTGCAAGAACAACGCTCGTATTTAAAAGCGTGTAAAAAAGATGTAAAGACAGGGGAATGGATAAGCGGAACAGGATTTAGTTTGGAAGAGCTGTTAAAAGATATGGACGAAAAATCAGAACAACAAACTCCATTACAAGTTCTTGATGAGCTGTTTCCTAATAATCCAGCATTAATTATGGAAAGAACCTCTCATTCTGTATGGGTTAACTCAAAGGCACTCGAGTTAGCGGGAATAAATAAAGATACGAAAGATCCGCAAGGCGGAAGAATTATTCGAAATCCAGAAACAGGAGAACCGTTTGGTATTCTTTATGATACAGCTGGAGACATTGTGATGGAAAAAGCATGGAACTCCCAACCGAATCTGTTTGAAAAAAATTATGAAGGTTTGTTGGACGGATTAGGTGAGGTTGCGAAGAATGGTATTACTACAGTCGGTGATGGACGTCTCTATTGGAAGCGAGGCTGGTTAGATGTTTGGAATAAAGTAAATGATGAAAAAAAGCTAACGTCACGAGTAGTACTTCGTCCGTGGGTGTATCCGAATTTAAATGAAGCAGAACAAATGGAGTATTTCAAAAAAATTAAGCGTGATGATGTATCATCTCGAATGCTTATTAATCAAGTGAAAATGTATAGTGATGGAATTAGTATTAACAGTACAGCTAAAATACTAGAAAAATATAAATTTGAGTGGTTTAAGGGAACACCGTATGGTTTGAACTATATTTCGGAAGAAAAAATGAAATGGTGGTTGACGGAGCTTAATAAAATTGGTTACGGTGCACTCATTCACACAATTGGAGATGGCGGGGTAAGAGAGAGTTTAAATGCGATTGAAGCAGCGAAAAAAGAAGGGGCGAATCAGCCTTATACGCTTACGCACGTGGAAATGGTAGAAGATAGTGATATAAATCGTTTTGCTAAATTAGGTATTAGCGCTGATTTCCAAGTAGGGCACGATTTTGCGGAAGATCCAAAACAAAGCTGGGCAAGTACGTATTTTACAAATCAGCAAATGAAACGAATTATGCCGTTAGGGCGAATTTGGAAAACCGGTGCGAATGTATCACTTAGTAGTGATTGGGATGTAAATGAACTGAATCCACTTGTGACGATTTCGAATGCATTAAGCATTGATGAAAAGGGCTTGTCTGATGTATACGCAGCTATTGATGCCTATACAATTAAGCCAGCTAAAGCATTAGGTCTTGATAACATCACTGGCTCAATTGAAGTAGGGAAATCAGCTGATATGGTATTACTAAATGAAGATATTACTAAAATGGGTGCCGATAAGATTCCGAATGCGAAAGTTTTAGTGACGGTTTTACAAGGAGAAGTAGTGTATCACAAGGAGAAATAGCGAGTAATCTTATTTGGTTGCCACAAGTAAATGAATATATTTCTGTTGACCTTAACACGATGTCAAAGTTTAGACTGAACTTGCATTCGAAGAAGGGGTGAACATGTATGAGAAATATGGAAAATAGTTTGTTTTATATGCCTGCTGAGTGGGAAAAACATGAGGGGACATGGCTCCAATGGCCTCATGATAAAACGCATAGAGGTGAAGGTTACAGAGCTAAGTTGGATGATATTTGGATATCGATGGCAAAGGAGCTTCATTATGGAGAAAATGTGCATATTGTTGTATGTGATGAGGAAGAAAAGGTACATGTCCAATCAAAGTTAATTGAAGCGAAAGTAAATATGGATAAAATTGATTTTTTAGTTCAAGAAACCGATGATGTTTGGATAAGAGATAATGGACCGATCTTTGTAAAAGATAAAGAGAGAAACATCTGCCTAACACACTGGGCATTTAATGGTTGGGGGGATAAATACCCGTATGAAAAAGACGCTGTTATTCCAGAGAAAATAAGTGAAATATATAGCATTCCAAAAGTTGAATCAAGTGTCTGTCTAGAAGGTGGAGGAATAGAGATAAACGGAAATGGAACCTTAATGGCGGCAAAAACTTCTATTATAAATGAAAATCGAAATCCCACACTAAGTCAGGAAGAGATTGAAATGGAGTTAACGAAGTATTTGGGAGTAACGAATTTCATATGGATAACTGGTATTCGCGGTGAGGATAATTATGATGAAGATACGGATTACCATATTGATGGGGCAGCGCGTTTTGTAAATGAAAATACGATTCTTTATGAATATGATCCTTTTGGGGAAGGAGAGTCGTACCTTTTGGAGGCGCACGAAAAGCATTATCAAGAATTGCGGCAAGCGAGAAATATAGATGGAAATCCATTTCAACTCATTCCAGTACCGGTAACAAGACAAGTGGTGAAAGAAGCAGAATGTAAGGGCTCATATTTGAATTTTTATATTGGAAATGAAGTCGTATTGGTACCTATATATGGTGATGAACATGACAAGTTAGGACTTCAAATCATTGAAGGACAGTTTCCAGGAAGAAGGATTGTTGGGATTCATGTAAATGAATTGTATGCGTATGGTGGCATGATTCACTGTGTGACGCAGCAGCATTTAGAATAAAGTGATTCAAATGAAAAAAGCATGCAGAGCATAACTCTGCATGCTTTTTTCTTATAATGCTGAAAACTCTTCAACAAGTTGGGTGAATCGATTCAATGCACTTTCAATTGGCTCTGGTGTAGTTAAATCAACGCCAGCTTTTTTCAGTAGGTTTAATGGATAGTCAGAACTTCCACCTTTAAGGAATTCAATATAATTTTTCTGGGCATTTGGATCACCGCTTAATAATTTATCGGCGATTTGAATGGCAGAGGCGAATCCTGTTGCGTATTTGTACACGTAAAATGGACGGTAGAAATGAGGGATTCTAGACCAGCCATATTTTACTTCTTCGTCAAATACGATGGAGTCTCCATTATATTCTCTAAATAACTTTTCATAAATTTCACTAAAGACTTGGGCATTTAATGGTTTACCTTGCTCAGCCATTGAATGTGTGATTTTTTCAAACTCAGCGAACATGATTTGTGTAAAGAAGGTACCTTTAAAGCTATCGATAAAGTAGTTAATTAAATGATTACGTACGTTCGTTTCTTTCGCTTCTTTTAATAAATAGTGAATTAATAACACTTCATTTACGGTAGAAGCGACTTCTGCAACAAAGATAGTGTAGTGTGCAGAAATTCTTGGCTGGTATCCGTGTGAGTAATGCGTATGCATTCCGTGACCACATTCATGAGTAAGGGTGAAAAGGCTATTTAAATCATCGTGATGATTTAAAAGAATGAAAGGATGAACACCGTATACACCAAAATTATAAGCGCCAGAACGTTTTCCTGGTGTTTCTCTCACGTCTATATAGCGTTTATCTTTAAAGCTTTTTAATGTTTCGATATATTCTTCACCTAAAGGGGCTAGTGACGCGATCATTATATCAAACGCTTCGTCGTATGGAATGTCTTGTTTTACACCTTTTACCAAATCAACACTCAAGTCGTATTGTCTTAGTTCATCTACATTTAATTTTTCTTTTCTAAGTTCATTATATGCATGTAATGATTGAATGTTTTTTTTCGTCGTATCGATTAAATTTTCATATACTTCTTTCGGAACCATGTCGCCAAATAATGATTTTTCTAAAGCTGATGGATATTTTCTTAGCTTTGAAACAGTAACATTATTTTTAATAGCTGCAGATAAAGTAGAAGCAATAGAGTTTTTCAACTGAACATATGGCTTGTAATAAGCTTTATAAGCTTCTTTACGTTTCTCACGATTCTCATCTTCTATTAACTTTGAATACATTCCACGTGTTAAGTTTACTTTTTCTCCATCATCAGTAGTCACTTCACCAAAAATTATATCTGCATTATTTAACATGCCAAATGTATGCTGCGGGGAGGAGAGTGCTTCACCCATTTGTGATAAAATCTCTTCTTGGTCTTTATTCAAAACGTGTTTTTTATAACGGTATAGCTCAAATAAGTCTTCTTTATAATAGTGTAAGCCTTCTGTTTCTTCTATGTAAGAATGTAATGTGTTTTCATCTACACTAAGCAAGAATGGGGAAAAGAAAGATTTAGCCGCACTTACTTTCACGTGTAATTGTGATACTTTATCGACAAGGGATTGAGCGTCAGTATCGCGTGTATCAAGATCAGATTGTAGTCTTGCATAAGCGAACATTAAAGATATTATGCTAGATATTTCTTCACTCTTTGTTAAATAAGCTAATAAACTATTGCCATCGTGAATATTTCCGTTAAACTTGTGTAGTTCATTCGTTAATACTTCAATTTTATGAAAGTCGCTTTCCCAATCTTCAATTGTATGGTAAATGTCCGTTAAATTCCATTTTTCTTTATCAGCTACTTGTAATCGATCTTTAAGTTCTGTCATAATCATTTCCTTTCTAAATATGTAGTTATATTCCTATATAACTATGAAATACAACAAATTGCAAAAAATCCCTGCTGGAAAATAAAAAGCCTTGCCGGAAATGGCGAGGCTTTAAAAGTTTAATGTAATGCCAAACGTTGAATGTAAAAGATTTTTATATTGCTCTTCTGTAACTGTTTCTTTCGTTTTTTTACCGTTTTTCGCTATTGTAAGGCTATCTTTCGTTAAAGAGGCATGCCCATTTTCAGTCAGTTTTACAATAAGAGGTACTTTATTAAAAGGGGAACCCTCATGTTCAACGATAATTTTTTGTGCTGCATTTGCTTTTTCCACATTTACTTCTTCCAAGTGAAACGCATAACCTACTGTCCAATCATTAGTAGAAGATTGATCTAGAAACTCATTATTTTTACGCATTTCTAAAATATAATTGCCTTTTTCAGTCGTTTCTTTGCGAATACGATAATCTCCTGTTACGGAGTGAACGACTTCACCTGAGAAAGGGACAGGTGCAAGAGGTAAGTATGATCCGAATCCAACTTCAATTAAGTAAAGTTCATTATGATATTTTAAAACTGTTGCGATATGTCCAGAATCCACAGCCCATATAGAGTTTGCATTGTTATAAACTGTTCCTGAAACGAGATGAACATCGAATTTAGAGTCTTTAAGGAAGTAATACATAGTCGGATTGAGTTCATAACAAAGGCCGCCACGGTTGTTTATTAAAATTTTTTCTTTTAGATTTTCTTTTGATATTTCTGTAAAATTGTTTTCGAGAATATTTAAGTTTTCAAAAGGGACAGATTGTGACATGGCATACATAATGTTAGGTAAATCTTTAAAAGAAACTATTTCTTTATTCTTTATATTTAATCGTGCGAAAAATTGTCTTTGAAAGTCTGTCATTGAAATCCCTCCGTTATGCTTTTATAGGTAAATTGTAAACAAAATTGAGTAAGATGTGAATTTTAAACTATGTTGAGATACTTGTGGAATATGTGAAGTTACATGAAAAATAATGTGAGAGATTAAAAGATTACTACTTTACTAACTGTAGAACGAATATTATAATAATTTTAATAAATTATGCAAACGTTTTCTTGAAGGGGATGGTGTAAATATGTTGAAAAGGATTATGGTAGTCTGTTTATTGTTTATTTTACTTTTTCCTAATATATATGAGGGGAATAAGGCGGAAGCAGCAACGATAAACAATGGAACATTAATGCAGTATTTTGAGTGGTACGCTCCGAATGATGGGAATCATTGGAATCGTTTGCATTCTGATGCTGAAAATTTAGCCCATAAAGGAATTACATCTGTATGGATACCACCTGCATATAAAGGGACTTCACAAAATGATGTAGGATATGGAGCGTATGATTTATATGATTTGGGGGAATTCAATCAAAAAGGAACGGTGCGGACGAAATATGGGACAAAAGCACAGTTGAAATCTGCAATTGAAGCTTTACATAAGCAAAGCATAGATGTGTATGGTGATGTAGTTATGAACCATAAAGGTGGGGCTGATTATACTGAAACCGTAACAGCTGTAGAGGTAGACCGAAACAATCGAAATATTGAAGTGTCAGGTGATTATGAAATTAATGCATGGACGGGGTTTAACTTTCCAGGACGCGGAGATTCTTATTCTAATTTCAAATGGAAATGGTATCATTTTGACGGAACGGATTGGGATGAAGGAAGGAAATTAAATCGAATTTATAAATTTAGGGGTATAGGTAAAGCGTGGGACTGGGAAGTGTCTAGCGAGAATGGGAATTATGATTATTTGATGTATGCAGATCTTGATTTTGATCATCCTGATGTTGTGAAGGAGATGAAAAATTGGGGAACGTGGTATGCGAATGAATTAAATTTAGATGGCTTTCGTTTAGATGCTGTTAAACATATTGATCATGAATATTTACGCGATTGGGTAAATCATGTCAGACAGCAAACAGGGAAAGAAATGTTTACAGTAGCTGAATATTGGCAAAATGATATTAAGGCCTTAAATAATTATTTGGCGAAAGTCAATTATAATCAATCTGTGTTCGATGCACCGCTTCATTATAATTTTCATTATGCTTCAACAGGAAATGGGAATTATGATATGAGAAATATTTTAAATGGAACAGTAATGAAAAATCACCCTGCACTCGCAGTTACTCTCGTTGAGAATCATGATTCACAGCCTGGGCAGTCATTGGAATCTGTAGTAAGTCCGTGGTTTAAACCGTTGGCATATGCATTTATTTTAACACGTGCAGAGGGCTATCCTTCAGTTTTTTATGGTGATTACTATGGGACAAGCGGAAAGAGTAGTTATGAAATTCCAGCGTTAAAAGATAAAATTGATCCGATTTTGACGGCACGAAAAAACTTTGCATATGGTACGCAGCGTGATTATTTAGACCATCCAGATGTGATTGGCTGGACAAGAGAAGGTGATGGTGTACATGCTAATTCTGGTTTAGCGACATTACTCTCAGACGGACCAGGAGGATCAAAGTGGATGGATGTTGGAAAGAATAACGCTGGGGAAGTATGGTACGATATTACGGGTAATCAAACAAATACTGTAACAATTAATAAAGATGGATGGGGGCAGTTCCATGTAAATGGAGGCTCTGTTTCAATATATATTCAGCAGTAAATTTGTGATGAAAAAGAAGGGGCAGACTGAAATATAAGTTTTCCTCTTCTTTTTTACATTCTGCATAGTTATTAAAGTATGACACCTTTACTTCTTGTAAAACATATAGTATGATGATTTCAATAAATTAGATTTCAATGACTAAAATATAAATTAATGAGAGGTGCTTTTTGTGAGTGCGGTAGGTACTAAATAGGAAAAATTTAATGAAATAAATCGGATAAGACCAGGGGATTTTTATGTACATCATACCCCTAATTTTGTCATGGATTTATTTCGAAACCTATGAAGATACCTACAATACTTTATAAAGCGTGTAATAAGGGGATTGCCATCTGTTTTTTATGGCTTATTTCCTCATATGTTATTACACTTGCCTTGTAAATGTAAAAGCTGCGGTATCCCCGCAGCTTTTTTGTATATATTTTTAATGTATAAAAATGGTAATTAAATAATATAGAATTCATTGGAATCTAATGAGTAGGTATCTTCATTGATGATAGAAATCAATCATAGTGAGGAGAAACAAAATGAATACGATGACTTTTGAAAAGTTACAATATAACGAATTAATGGAAATAGTGAAATCTTATTGTGTAAGTGGTTTAGGTAAGGAATTATTAAATAAATTAGAGCCGAGTACGAGTATAAAAGTAGTGAGAAATCGCTTAAATGAAACGACAGAAGCACGAGCTATAGTAGATGCAGAAGGGCATGTGCCTTTTTTCGGAATATCCAATATCGCTAGTACAATTCAAAAATTAGAAAAAGGGATGATTTTAGATCCAGCAGAGTTAGTGAGCGTTTCAGACTTTTTACGTGGGTGTCGAAAGATTAAAAAGTTTATGCTAGATAAAGAATTTTTTGCGCCAGTATTAGCTTCTTATGCAAATTCAATGACTGAATTTAAAAGTATTGAAGAGGAAATTAACTTTTCAATTAAAGGAAATAGCATTGATGCAGCGGCTAGTAAAGAGTTAAAACGAATTCGAAATAACATTGATTCTGTAGATGGAAAAATAAAAGAACGTTTAACGAAGTTTTTAAATAGTAGTGCAAATAAGAAGTATATTCAGGAATTCTTTATTAGTAAAAAGGATGATCGCTATACGATTCCAATCAAATCTACCTATAAAAATCAAGTTGCAGGAAGTATTGTTGAAGCATCTGCAAAAGGTTCTACTGTATTTATAGAACCACATACGGTTACAAAATTAAATGCGGAACTAGCAAGTTGGAAAGCAGAAGAAGCGATGGAAGAGTATCAAATTTTAGCGACTTTATCAGGAATGATATTAGAAAATATTTATCATATAAAAATTAATATGGAACTGATTAGTCAATATGACATGGTATTTGCGAAAGCGAAGTTTAGTAAAAGTATCGATGGAATAGAACCGAAGTTAAACGATCATGGTCACATTCATTTAGTGAATTGTAAGCATCCGCTTTTAACAGGGCAAGTTGTACCGTTAAATTTTGAAATCGGTCAAGAGTACCGTAGTTTAATTATTACAGGACCGAATGCGGGCGGGAAAACGATTGTGTTAAAAACAATTGGACTTTTAACATTAGCGACAATGTCTGGCTTGCACATCGCTGGAGATAAAGAAACGGAAATTGCTATTTTCGAAAATGTGTTTGTAGATATAGGTGATAATCAAAGTATTGAAAATGCACTAAGTACATTTTCATCTCATATGAAAAATCTGTCTGAAATTATGAGGATGTCAAATAATAATACGTTACTACTATTTGACGAAATAGGAAGCGGCACAGAACCAAATGAAGGTGCGGCGCTTGCGATATCTATTTTAGAAGAATTTTATCTAACGGGATGTATTACAATTGCGAGTACGCATTACGGAGAAATTAAACGGTTTTCAGAAATGCATGGTGATTTTATGAATGCGGCAATGCAGTTTAATAGTGAAACGTTAGAACCGCTTTATAAGTTAGTAATCGGTAAATCTGGTGAAAGTAATGCACTTTGGATTGCAAATAAAATGAATGTAAAAGAACATGTACTGCAAAGAGCGAAAGAGTATATGGGAAATAAAGAATACGCTATAGAAAAAGTGAATGAAAGCAAAATTAGAAAACCGAAATTCGTGCAAGAAAAAAGAGAAAATGACTATGAATATAAAATCGGTGACCGTGTGAATTTATTGGATCATGATGATTTTGGTATCATCTATAAGGAAAAAGATAATTTCTATAATGTCGTTGTATATTATAACGGTGAATTCGTTGAAGTGAATGTAAAACGTATTACTTTAGAGGTAGCGGCGAAAGAATTATACCCAGAAGGATATGATTTAAATACACTATTTGTCGATTATAAAGAAAGAAAAATGCAACACGATATTGAGCGCGGATCGAAAAAAGCGCTTCGTAAAATTGAAAAAGAAATTAGAAAGAATAGAGGATAAGTTAAAATGGTAACGATCAGACAAGAACAAAAAAACGATTATAGAAAAACAGAAGAAGTTGTACAACAAGCATTTTTACATGAAGAATTTAGTGATAAAAAAGAACATGAACTTGTAAAACGTATTAGAGAATGTGACGCATTTGTTCCAGCGTTATCAATCGTTGCGGTAGATGAGGAAATAGTCGGGCACATTATGTTATCCAAAATTACAATAGAACAAGACGGGACTACTGTAGATTCATTAGCACTGGCACCAGTATCAGTTGCTCCAGGCCATCAGAAAAAAGGAATTGGTGGCAAACTTATCGTAGCGGCGCTAGAAAAAGCGAAAGAACTTGGATATGGATCAGTTGTAGTATTAGGGCATCCAGAGTACTATCCGAAATTTGGTTTTAAGAAAGCAAGTGATTGGAATATAAAAGCACCATTTGAAGTGCCAGATGAAGTGTTTATGGTGATGGAACTTAGAGAGAATGCTCTTCAAGGTGTTGAAGGGGTTGTTCAGTATTCGGAAGCTTTTTCTGAATAAAAGTACCGATTAAGAAATGTAATCATAAAAAACGCTATCTTTTTGTAGGGATGTACAGAAAGATAGCGTTTTTTAGTAAGCAGATCTACTTACGTATATTTTGCACGATGGATAATTGAGATGATAAGATTGATATAGAAATGTAAAGGGAGAGAATATGATGAAGACGCGAGAAACAGATAGTAATGGGAAATTAGTTACGTTATATGTTACAAGACACGGTAAAACAATATTAAATGCGAATCATCGCGTGCAAGGTTGGGCGGATTCTCCGTTAGTAGAAAAAGGTGTTGAAGTTGCCGCGAATCTAGGAATGGGATTAAAAGATACTCATTTTACTAGTGTATATAGTAGTGATAGCGGTCGAGCGATTGAAACTGCTAATTTAGTATTAAAATATAATGAGCAATCAAAGTTAAAACTTGAGACAAGAAAAGATTTACGTGAATTGAACTTTGGCACTTTTGAAGGCGAAAAAGTTGAAATTATGTGGGATGCTATCGGAAAAGCTGCAGGTGTTACATCACCAGACGAACTCATGAAGTATTCTATTGAAGAAGTTATTAATCTGATTAGAGCAGCAGACCCTACAAAACAGGCAGAAGATTGGGCAGTATTTTCTACTCGTATAAAAAAAGAAATTAATAGGATTAGTGAAGAAGCTGCTGAAAATGGTGGAGGCAACGTTTTAGTTGTAGCTCATGGACTTCTGATTACTGCATTAATAGAAATGCTGGATCGTAGTAAAACAAAACTTGGAGTGGAAAATGCAAGTGTAACGAAAGTTTTATATGAAGATGGGAAGTATACAGTCGAATCGGTTGGGGATATGAGTTATGTTGAAAAAGGAAAAGAAAGTGTGGAAATATAATAATATCTCAAATAGAAATAAGAACAGGAAGCTAGCAAAATCTAGCTTCCTGTTTTAGTTAGATGAATCATGGGATTAATAAAATCTTCCCAGTACTTTTACGGCTCTCTAATAATTCATGTGCAAGAGCACCATCTTGTAAAGAGAATGTAGTAGGATTCGCGATGTTTAATTTTCCATTCGCAATCCATTCGAATAGTTGAGAGGAACGTTCTTTTCGCTCTTCGTAAGATATAAGTACATTCCAAAGGTCTCCGCCAGTTAAAGTTTTCGAAGTATCCATAAGCATACGTGGATCAACTGGCGCAGGATTACCACCGGCCATTCCGTAAAATACGACAGTACCACCAATTTTAGTCGCTTTAAAGCTTTCTTCTAATGTAGAACCTACTGATTCATACACAACATTTACGCCAGCATCATTAGTCATTTCAAGTACATTCGTATGCCATGCTTCGCTATATGAAAATACGTGATCGGCACCGGCTAACGCTGCTATCTGTGCTTTTTCTTTTGATGACGTAAGACCGATTACTGTTCCGCCCTGTAGTTTAATCATTTGGATGAGAAGCTGACCAACACCACCAGCTGCGGCATGTACTAAAGCTATATCACCTTGTTTTATTTGATAGCTATCTTTCGTTAAATAATGTGCTGTTAATCCTTGTAATAAGATAGAAGCGGCTGTTTCAAAAGAAATAGAATCTGGAAGTGGAATTGCTTTTTCTGATGGAACAGCAACTAATTCTGCATTTGCAAATGGAACGTCAGCAAATGCAATGCGATCTCCAGGATTGATAGTAGTAACGTCAGCTCCTACTTTTTCAACAATACCAGCCCCTTCATAACCTAATATATAAGGCGGATTACCAGCGAGATGATAATCGCCGCGGCGTCTATAAATATCAGCGAAATTTAAACCAATTGCTTGCATGCGAACAAGAATTTCATTTGGATTTATGATTGGATCAGCTATTTCTTTATATTGTAGTACATCAGCATTTCCAAACTGTTCGAAACAAAGTGCTTTCATATGGAATACCTCCATTTATATTGTTTGTAGATGTTCTTTATCATACAATACAAATATCAATAGAAAAAGAAGATTATTTCGATGGAATCAATCGAAAATGTCGATTGAAAAGGGGGAATAGCAAATGGAGATAAAACAATTAATTACATTTAAAGTAGCGGCGGAGACTTTGAACTTTACCCAAACTGCGAAGAAATTAAACTTTGCCCAATCGAGCGTAACAGCGCAAATTAAAACGTTAGAAACTGAGCTTGGTACGCCGTTATTTGAGAGATTGGGAAAACGCCTTTTCTTAACTGAAGCAGGAAGAAAGTTTCAACTATATGCCGATAAGATGATTGCGCTCAGTAACGAAGCGAAAATGGCTGTGAAAGATGATGAGGAAATAGCAGGTACGTTAATAATTGGTGCGCAAGAAAGTCAATGTACATACAGGCTCCCTTCCATATTAAAAAGGTTTAAAGCGCAATTTCCCCAAATAAAACTTATATTTAAACCAGCGCATTCCAATAAAGATGCGAAGGAACAATTGATGGAGGGGAAAGTAGACCTTGTATTTATTTTAGACGAATGTAAAACAGAAGACGTTTTACATGTAGAGCCACTTATGAAAGAAGAATTAAAAGTAGTAGCTGCTCCTACGCATCGTTTACTTGAACAATCTTCCGTTTCTATAAAAGATTTAGAGAGTGAAACACTTTTACTAACAGAACTCGGTTGCTCGTATCGGACTTTATTCGAAGAGTTATTTCGTGCGGAAGACGTATATCCGGCAAATAAGATTGAGTTTGTTAGCGTAGAGGCAATTAAACAATGTGTTATTGCAGATTTAGGTGTAGCCGTGTTACCAGCTATAGTAGTAGAAAAAGATATACGAGAAGGTACAGTAAAGGAGTTAGTTTTAAAAGAAACAATTCCCCCGATTTATACGCAAATTGCTTGGCATAAAGATAAATGGATGACATCGCCACTGCAACAATTTATTGATGTAACGAGGGAGTTTTTTGCAAGGGATTAAGTGGAGAAATATTTGTTTTATATGTAAGAAGAATAGCACTTTTGTATATAGGGAACCGATACTTGGATGAAACAAGTATCGGTTCTTTATAGTATATTTTTATAATCACTTTTAAGTATGGCCATAATAATTGAAAAAACGAATCAACTAAGGTCTGTATCAGGAGGAGTATATCCAAGGTGGCGAGCCATAGATACAATTTGTCCTTTATGATGAAACTCATGAGTCTCCGTATGGGTTAAAAGCCATAGCGGAGTTGTGCTCCAAGGTTCTTTTTGCCATTTCACTTCATTTGCTATATTTTCGAGCCAGCGGTCATTGTATTCATCTAAAAAGCGTTGTACAGTCTCATCTACTAACTTAAACCGAGCACGGACTTTTTTGACATCTGCATGTTCAATTTCATAATCGCTAGCAAATGAAAAATCTGCTCGTTTTTGGTTAAATGCGAATGTTCCAAGCCAGTATCGATAGCAATCGGCTACATGAATATGGGTTTTTATAATGCTGCCACTTCCGAAGTTAGGAACCGTACTGTGCAATTTTTCTTGTGGAATTTCTTCCAAAAATGTAAATAGATTTTCCCTTGTAGAACTAATAAGATTATATTGTTGTTTTAAAACATCTAACATGTGGGTACACTCCTCTTTTGTTTACTGAAATATTTGTGCAGTAAGTAATTCTATATTTATGAGGAGTGGACCTTTTTTATAGTTTTCAGTAAGCATATTAGGTGTATTTCTTAATGGTTTCTGATAGATTAAACAAAGTGAAACTTTAATAAGTTGAACATTTTTAGCTCATAATAAATTGTACATAAAAAAGGGGACGATAAAATGAATAGAATAGTTGGTTTAAAACAATTTGAAATAACGCGTGGAGCATTACTTAAATTTATGGAAACTTTAGATGACAAAACTGCGGATAAGCAGCCGGATGGCTTTAATAACACAATCCGCTGGCATATCGGTCACGTGTTATCTGCAGCAGAAACTTTCATGTTTGGAAGAGAGTTTAAACACTTACCAACTGAATATCCAGGTATGTTTGGATATGGATCAAGACCATCTAAATGGGAAACAGAAGGACCAGCGTTAGCAGTGTTAAAGTCTCAGTTACAAGAGCAAGCGAAGCGCATTAATGAAATTCCAGCAGAAGCATTTGAAAATAAACTTCCAGAGCCATTCTTAGGATTGGAAACAGTAGGGGAGCTTTACGGTATGATGCTTTATCATGAAGCAGATCATATTGGTCAAATGAAGGCGATGGAACGTCTGGTGAAATCTCTATAGTTTTGAATTTAATTGCTTAAAAAAACGAAATCCCAGATGGATTTCGTTTTTTTATTGAGCAAGTAGAGAAAATTAATTAATTCTAATATTTCTAACGTAATCAGCATTATCCTTTCGACTGCTTCAAATGTTTGAGCTGTGTAACAATCATAATGCTAATGACAACGAGTAAAAACCATGAGCTAATTTTGCTTAAGTGAACGAGGTTCCATGTTTCCTGTTGATTTGGATATTGCCATGCTCCGAAGAAGGTAGCGATGTTTTCTGCAATCCAAATAAAGAATCCGATAAGGAAAAAGGAAAGTACGAGCGGCATTTTATATGTAACGCCTTGTAATGAAAATTCCACAAATGTGCGAAAGAAAACAATGAATAATAGTAAAGTTAATACCCATCTAAAGTCATATAGAAAATGATGTGTGAAAAAATTGAAGTAAATCATAGCTCCTAACGGCACAGCAAAAATAGCCTTTGGCCAATAATACATTTGCAAATGCAATCTTCTCCACGCCTGGCATATGTAACTTGCGACACTCGCATACATAAAACCACTGTATAGCGGAACACCGAAAATTTTTGAATACGCCTCCTCAGGATAACTCCATGATCCAAAATGCACTTTATATATTTCTAGTAGAAGTCCGATAAGGTGAAAAACAGTAATTACTTTTAATTCGTCTTTCGTTTCAAGTCCCGTTTTATACATTATATATTGCATAAGAAGACATACGATGAGTATGAAATCATAGCGATATAACCCTGGGATAGAAATGATTTTTGAAAGGGCTAGTGTTAAAAAAATAATGACTGGGAACAAACAAGATAATGCTTGTTCGTAAGTGAAATAGAGTAGTTGTTTTATATAAAACATCGTTTCACCTTCTGTAAGTTCTTATTTTAATTGAATAATCTGAAGAATAATTAAGTATACTATAGTTCTAAATAATAGAAAACTAGAATTGATTTGTTTAAAAAAACAAAAAAATGTAAAATGAAGTTAATTTAATGCAAGGGAGATGTGCCAATGTCAGCGCTTATTGTAAGTATCCCGTTTATACAACAGTTTATGGAACAAGGGGATAAAGTGAAACTTTAATCAGTG
>NZ_JBALMG010000088.1:23831-26595 GCF_036963225.1 Bacillus sp. JJ783
CTGAATTTTGAGGTGGGAGTCTTACTGCCCGTTAATGCGGGATAAATAGGCTAGAATAATTGTCCCCGCTATTTAAATAAAGGGGGAGTTTGAAATGACGATGAATCTTTTTCAAAATAAAACTATTAAATTATCAGCTATTAGAGAAGCAGATGCTGAAGTAATGGCTATGTGGCAAGAGGATAGTGAATATTTAAGAAATGTAGATACAGATTTGGCATTCCCGCAATCATTACATGAAATAGCGAGTGATGGGCTATTAAAGGGACGGAGATCGAATAGTGTTTCTTTCATGTTAAGAACAGTTCAAGATGATCGCTTAATTGGTTTTGTTGCAATTCACGGCATAGAGTGGAATAACAGAACAGGTTTATTAGCAATTGGTATAGGCGATGCAAATGATAGAGGAAAAGGATATGGGAAAGAAGCAATATATCTTATTTTAAAGTACGCTTTCTATGAAATGAATTTACACCGCGTTGGCCTCGATGTTATTTCTTATAATAAAGCAACCATTGCACTGTATAAGAAGATGGGTTTTCAGATGGAAGGATGTATGAGAGAAGCGGTGCAAAGAGATGGAAAGAGTTTTGATCGTATGATTATGGGGATATTACGGGATGAGTGGATAGAGCTGCAAGATTGAAAAACAAAAGTGGTGGGAACACGCTAGTTATTTATACTTTAAATAATAGAAGAACAAAAAAGAAATCTAACATGTATTAGATTTCTTTTTTGTTGATATTGCTTTATATCTGCTTTCGATCAAACTAAGATTTTGAAGTACCCCCGAAACAAAAAAATTCTCCTCCATAATTGTTTATATCCTCTTTTTCTCTTCGGAAAAAAATCGTATCGGTTTGAAGGTAACATCTTTTTATTTTTGTTAAATTAGATAAACTTAGCGTATATTAATTTTTATTAAGGGGAAATTGAAATACTCTTACCTCAAAAGGCAGGTTTATTAGTTTTAATCAATAATTCGAGATTGACAAAAGTAAGAAGTTTGGATAAAGCTTGTCCGTATTCAAGGGATAGACTGCATTAGGAGTACTAAGTTTTAAATTGAGAAGAGATTTCTTAGAGGAATTGCTAGATCATGGTTTTTTCTTTGAATCAGTTTTTCTAAAGAATACATCTGGATTAATCTGCCCGTTTAACGTATTCCGATTATCACCCCAGGCATGAAGCAGAGAATGACCAGGACCGGTGATTATTTGATTATAGTCACCCATATAACAAGTTAAAGTGACCACAGGTGAAGATGGATTACTGACTACGGATTCTAAACTTAATCCCTTAGAAACGGAGAATGTTTTCATAAATATCCCAAATGTTCTGTTTCCAACCCCACCAACTCCTGCTGGATCATTAAAACGGTTGTACTGAATATGCGCACCATTAGCATTAGTAGCTACCGAAGGGAAAAATGCAAATGGAAGTCCCAGCGTAATGTTCACTGGTGGTGACCAAGTTGCCCCTTGATTTTCGCTGAATGTCAAAAAAATATTAATGGGGCCATTGATAATTGTCCCAGCGTTCCATACAACATAAATCGTACCATTAGGTCCAATGGAAGCTTGAGGAAATTCATTATTTCTGATATTTTGCGTACCTACAGAAATTACTGGACGAAGAATGGGGTTACCTGCACCATCTACACCACATTGTACAACATTGTTAGCTGCTGGAGCGAAAGAAGTTGTAGAAACTACTACGTCCGTATTTAGTGGGAAAGTATTTCCGCCGTCAGTTGATTTTCTCATTCGAATGGTTCTGTTAGGTTGTCCTAATTGCAGAAAGTTCGTTATTTCTTCATAAAACACATAAATATTTCCCTGCTTGTCTACTACCAGGTTAGCCCCTCGAACAAATGTATTAGCATTTGGAGGAATAATAATATCTCTATCGGTAATTAAATCTTGTAAATTAACACCGGTTGTATATTTTGAGAAACGAATATTAGAATTACCACCTGTAGTAGTAAAGTCAGTCCACACAACATACAGTGCCTCTTTTCCTGGTCTAATTCTATCGGGTCCTACTGTAATCCACTCTTTATCTTGAGTTCCTATAGTAGCACTAGGGTTTTGTCCACGACCAACAACTTGAGGAGGATGCATTGTAATAGTTTTGTTTGGGTTGATAGTCCCTGTGGAAACACTAATTACGCCTTGAAATACACCATTAATTACTTCACCACCTAATTGACCGTAATAGAATATACCTTTTTTATCTACTGCAATTACAGGATCCCCTTCATTAACTCCTCCCGGGTTTACCGGAATCGTACCACTTTCTTTCCAATGTTTACCTGAATCAGAGGAAAAAGAAAATCCTGAAAGGCTGTTTGTGTTATTGATATCGTTAAATCCATAAAGAATAAAATCCTTAAAATGAGCTAGGGTTGTTTCACTTTGTGTTATGTTAGGAAAATTAGCTACATCTCTAGCAGGATTATTCACTTGAACTTCTTTATTATTTGGTTTTGGGGGCATTTGACCACCCTTTCTATTATTTTTTCAATATATAATATGAAAAAACATGAAAGAGTGCTTGGACTATTTCATAGGCATAGTTGCAGGCTACCTGTTCTAAAACGCAGGATGATTAACATGAAATGTAATTAATATGTCGATTTCTTTGTAGAGATTTCTGTTCACAAAAGGAAGTTTTTGGTGATAGTTTTGATAGGATAGCGTTCCGAAAATGTGGAAACTATTACTACAGAAAAAATAAAAGAATTAAGTGAATATAAAATAAA
>NZ_JBALMG010000088.1:26646-38987 GCF_036963225.1 Bacillus sp. JJ783
TATCTAATTCAAAGCAGAAAACTGCATAATCCTAAAAAGTACAACTTATCAAGGTTTATTTGATATGCACATTTAAAAAAACAGATAAATAAAATATCGAATATGTAGGAAACAAGAACGGTTTTTCATAGAAATTCCCTAATTTTGTTTGCTGGGCATGTGATATTGCCCCTTTAATAAATATATTCAGTGATATATATGTAATTTGAAGGAAAAAGAATAGTTATTGGAGAATTTTTACAATGTGTTGATTAGAGAAAAAGGAGTTATGCAAAATGAACTTAGAAAAAAGTAAGCCAGTAAACGAAGAGGTCGCTGAATTAAAAGAACTAATTAAAGAACTACACGGAAGCGTACATCAACTTCAAAGTGAAGTGCAGCAACTAAGGCACGAAAGACCGGTTGTTGAAGTGAGAAAAGGTGTCCAATTATCACCGGCAATCATCGGGCAAATTGGTGGTATGATTTTAGGTGGATTAGCAATTATAGGTATATTTTGGTGATGAAAAAAGGTATGCGGCGTAGTGCTGCATACCTTTTTTACTGTCGTTATTTGTCGGTAAGTCGATATTCGTTATCGAATCGCCGATATAATTTCATGCAATACAACTTCTACATTAAATAACGTAAATAAATGTAAGCATGTGATAACAATAGCGCAATGATCGTTAAGGGGAAACCGATTTTTAAGAAGTCCATATAAGAGAATCCGTGTCCTTCACGTTTTGCAATACCAGCAACGACTACGTTTGCAGATGCACCGATTAATGTTCCATTTCCTCCTAAGCATGCTCCAAGAGATAATGCCCACCATAGTACTTCAATTTGCGGAGAATCGACAGATAGTCCGAGTCCTGTAGCCAAATCTTGAATAAGTGGAATCATTGTTGCAACAAATGGGATATTGTCAATTGTCGCAGATGCGATGCCAGATACCCATAAGATAAGTATAGCAGCGAAACCGATGTCGCCATTTGTTACGTCGATTACTTCTTTTGCGAGTGAAGAAATAAGTCCGATATCAATTAACCCGCCAACGAGAACGAATAGTCCAGCGAAGAAGAAAATGGTTACCCATTCAACGTGGGCAAATACATCTTCAATATCGTGTTCTTTCACGCCAATTAACATAAGAAGTGTAGCACCTGTCATCGCAATAACGGCAGCGTCTACATGAATAATAGAATGAAGTACAAAGCCTAAAATAGTTAGTCCTAAAATTGTAATCGATTTTAAAAGGAGGCTTTGATCTTTAATATAATCTTTTTCATTTAATGCCATCAGTATTTTAATTTGCTCAGTTGTTGTTTTTAGTTTGTTACGATACATGAAGTAAATAATGCCAAGCGTAACGATAGAAATAATGATTACGATTGGAGCTAAGTTAAGTAAAAAGGAATTAAAGTCTAAATGTTTATTAGCTGATCCAATCATAATGTTCGGTGGATCACCGATTAAGGTTGCTGTTCCGCCTATATTTGAAAATAGTACTTCTGAAATTAAATAAGGAACAGGGTTTACTTTTAAAATACGTGTAATGGATAGTGTAACAGGAACGATTAATAATACGGTTGTTACGTTGTCCAAAAATGCAGAACCGACAGCGGTTAATAGGGATAGTAATAATAAAATGCGGATTGGTTTTCCGCCAGCTGCTTTTGCTGCTTTAATAGCTACAAATTCAAATACGCCCGATTGACTCGTAATATGTACGAGAATCATCATCCCAATTAAAAGGGTGATCGTTTCCCATTGAATATGTGATGTGAAAGCGGTATGTAAATCTACAATTCCAAAAATAATCATAATAGCAGCACCGAATAATGCGATTACAGCACGATTCAATTTCTCAGAAATAATAAAACCGTACGTGACTAAAAATACGGCAATTGCAAAATAATATTGCCAATTTGCTACTTCATGTGCTGAATGTTCCAAGCATGTCACCTTCTTTAAAGTATGTATTCAATTGTCGAAATGTATCTCGCTACATTAACACGGGATAAAATATATTGTAGCAAATTCAAAAAAGAAAGAAAACTATTTAACAAAGTGAAGGAAAAAATGTGATTTTTACATATCATATAAAAAATATAAAAAACACAGTGCAAATTATTAGGAAAAGTGAGCGTTGTCCTCTAATATAGAGATAGCAATTTACATTATTTTTGCGTAAAATGGTTTAAAGAGGTGAATTCCGATGGAAATAGTAAAAGATAGTTCTCTTATTCAAAATGAAATTGAACGTTTTGTAAATAAAGATGTATATATTCATTTAGAAACAACGAACGGAGCGTATGCGTCACACTTTAATGAAAAGATGATGACAGTTGGAGCATTCATTCGAAATGCAATTATCCGTTTTGAACGCGGGAAAATAACTGGAACCAACCCATACCGAGTTGGTTTGAAAATGGATCATGGCTGGGTATATGCAGAAGGCATTACGCACTGGGAAGTAGACGATAAAGAGCGTTTATTACTAGCAGGTCATGATAATCAAGGCCGCTTAGCGGTAGCGCTTGAGTTAAGCTTAACGCCATTTAAGTAAGAAGGAGGGAAACTTATGGAGAGACATGTACTTGTTGTATTTCCGCATCCAGATGATGAAGCATTTGCTGCGGGAGGAACAATTCGCTTATTAACAGATCAAGGAGTACCTGTAACATATGCATGCGGTACTCTTGGACAAATGGGACGTAACATGGGGAAAAATGTATTCGCTAACCGTGAAACGATTCCAAATATCCGTGAAAAAGAATTAAAAGATGCATGTGAAGCGATGGGGATTCAAGATTTAAGAATGCTTGGTTTCCATGATAAAACGTTAGAATTTGAAGATGTTGATTTTGTTGCAGATAAAATTGAAGCGATTATTCAAGAAGTAAATCCATCTCGAATTATTACATTTTATCCAGAACACGGCGTACATCCAGATCATGATGCATTTGGCCGTGCTGTAGTTCGCGCTGTATCACGTATGCCAAAAGAAGAGCGTCCAGTCATTCATGCAGTTGCGATTACGAGAAATCGCGAAGCAGTACTCGGTGAGCCGGATGTTGTAAATAATATTAGTGAAGTATTTGAACATAAATTAGCTGCACTAGGCGCGCATCGTTCACAAACAGAAGCAATGCTTGAAGAAACACATGCAAAAATAAAAAACAAAGATGCAGCAACATTAAAATGGCTGCAACTTGAACAATTTTGGACTTATAAATGGGAGTAGGCTAGAAGGATATCTTCTAGTATCTCTTACATATAAAAAGCGCCGTCACTTGTGATGGCGCTTTTTTGTGCTATTGTTTCGTACTAGCCAAATACATGAGCATGTGGAATTTTTCGTCTCTTACATGATAATCGAAATAAGGTCCTGGATCTGTACAGTAACCGATATTTTCACTTTGCGTGATTTGAAATTCATGGCCTGATAAATTTTCTTCTAAGTATTTTGGATGTAAAATATGTTCGTGAGAATTTGGATATAAGGCTGAAATGTTTTTCAAGGATTTGGCCGAACTATCATAATATGAGTATCCGCCGACAATTGTTGAACTGTTATGTAAATAGTTTTTTAGAACGTGAATTGGGAACTGCGGATTGAGCAGTGAAAAATCAGTTACTGAAAAACTATCCACAAAAACATCGATGCTAAGCGGTTTCAATGGTAGATTTAAATCGGAATTCAAAATATAAAGGACGCGTGGCTTCGGATTCATACGCTCAATTCTGTTTCTAACCTTCTTGAGCATCGCAAGTGAATAGCCACTGAATACATAGGACGCGCTTGTTTCAAGAACATCGATATATTTGGGTAGTGACACAAAAGCGTCAACGTTTGTTTCCACAATTAATTTGTTTTTCAAATCTATATTTTGTAGAACTTTTTGAAACTGAAAATTAATTTTTTCAAATAAGTTAATCATTTTGGGATTGATCTCTTTAATCGTTTCTTTATCGTAAAAATAAGATGGATAAGGAGACGTCTCGTACAAATTCGCGGTAATGATAATACCCTCTTCGATAGCTGCCTCGTATCCACAGGTACAAGTTAAACGCCCCGTGTGAATGTAAACTTTTTTAATCGTTACATCTTCCATTTCAAGTGGAATGCGGCACTTCGGACAATAGAGAAAATTTACAAAGTCAAGCGGGATTCCTGTAATATTCTCTTCTTTGGATGAAGGTGAGCTAGTTTGAGCTGCTTTTTCAATCAATTGGATAGCTTTTGATATGTCTTCTTTTTTCTTGGTTAGCTCGTCCTTTTTATCAATGAGCAAGTTGTTGTAGTAGTCGATATCCTCATGGTCTGAGAAGTTTGTGACACGCCGATATGATAAAATTCGTTGGATTTCTATCAATGAAAAATGAAATTTTTTCAGCTCAGTAATAAAAGCCATGTCGTCGAAACACAATTGGTTCATTTGATACTGGGTGTTTTTTTTGTCTGGTATTAATAATCCTAGTTCAATGTAATAACGAACGGTATCAGTCGTAACATGAAAAAGTTTCGCAAATGTACCAATCTTCATAGATGTCCCCCCGATGAAAAAAGTGGAGTTACTCCACTTTTTTCGTAAAATGAATGCAGAAAACTTTCAAATGGCTATTGACTTGGAGGAAACTCCAAGTCGTATTATTAATTTAATAAATGTGAATATTTTGAATATTTTTGACTGTATTGTAACATACATGTCACGAAAGGAGAAGGATTAGCTATGGATAAGATGGATCGAATGGATACGCTCTCACTGTGGAAAGCAACTGCGAACAGCTATGACAAAGGAAAACCTCTTGAAGGAAATGAAGAGGCGGATGTTGTCATTATTGGCGCAGGTTTCACAGGTCTTTCTTCTGCATATCATTTACAAAAATTAGGGAAGAGTGTCATTGTCCTTGAGCAGGAAACAATCGGATATGGCGCAAGCGGTCGCAACGGCGGGATGGTATTGCCAGGATATAAGCCAACGATGCAGGAGCTTGCCAAGAAGTATGGTGCCGAAGAGGCGAGGCAGCTTAACGATCTTTCTCTGCTTAGTGTTGAATTAGTGAAAAACATTATCGACGAGCATCAAATCAACTGTAACTTCAGAAAGACAGGTCACATTGTGGCGGCTTACAAAGCCAAGCATTTTGAAGGATTGAAACATGAAAGTGAATACTTAAACAAAAATTTTGGATACGAATCAAGCGTGCTTAATCGAAGTCAGTTGCATCAAGAGATTGATTCTCCGCATTATTATGGCTGTTTAGTCGACAACTCGAGTTACTCATTCCAACCACTGAACTATGCAATTGGTTTGGGAGAAGCAGCTAAATCGATCGGCGCAAAAATCTTTGAGCATTCGAAAGCACTATCTATTGAGTACGGCCGAAATAGTGTGAAAGTTGTAACAGAAAAAGGTGCTGTTACTGCGAAAGACATTATTGTGGCTACAGATGGTTACTCTGGAAAAATCATGACTGAACTGAATAAAGGCGTACTGCCAATTTCAGCACGTATTATTGCTACTGAACAGCTTCCAGAATCACTTTTGAATACCGTCATTCCTAAAGATCGCATGGTTTTTGATACAAGCAGTTTCCTTTACTATTTCAGGCGCACACCAGATAATCGGATCATATTTGGCGGTGGCGATATTCGTCCAAACTTAGGTGATGCTGTTTATCAAAATGTTTACGATGCTATGGTTAAAATAATGCCAAAACTAGAAGGAAGCAAGATTGATTACAGGTGGGGTGGATTTATCGGGGTTACAATTGATACGTTCCCGGTTATCGGTAGATCCAAAGAAGGCGCATATTTCGCAACGGGTTATACGGGCCATGGCGCGTCTCTCTCGACATTGTTTGGTAAGTTATTGGCACAATGGATCGTTACGGGGAGTGCAGGTGGATACCGATTTGAAAAGGAACGCCTCAAATCATTCCCATTCTATAATCAGAAAACGATGCTGGTCAATATAGCACATATTGGTTTCAAACTGGTAGATATTATTGCGTAAAGGAGAGGTGTTTATGGAAATTAACATGTTCATTGACGGGAAATGGGTAGAAGCATTATCGGGTGGTAGACGAAATATTATCAATCCTGCAACTGAAGAGGTTATTGCGACGTCTGCTCATGGATCAGCAGATGATGCGAAGATAGCAATCCAGGCGGCTCGTAAAGCGTTTGACAGCGGAATCTGGTCGGATTTATCGGCTGATGAAAGAGCTGACTATCTATATAAGATTGCAGACCGTCTTGAAGAGAAGACAGCTGAAATTGCCCGTTTGGAAACTGCAAATAACGGTAAGGTAATCCGTGCAACAACCCATGTGGATATTCCGGTGTCGATTCAATGCTTCCGCTATTATGCTGACTTGATCAAAGGTATGAAAAAGGAATCTTACACTCGTGCTGATTCTTCGGAAACAATTATTATTCATGAACCGATTGGTGTTTGTGGACTTATTGTACCTTGGAACTTCCCACTTATGTTAGCTGTTTGGCAGATTGCTCCTGCACTTGCCGCGGGGAATACAATTGTAATTAAGCCTGCTGATGTCACTCCTGTAAGCGTATTCAAATTATTTGAAATTATCGAAGAGGTTGGGCTTCCGGACGGAGTGGCAAACTTGGTATTGGGACCTGGCTCAAAGGTTGGGAATGAGCTTGCAGAGAGCCATGATGTTGACAAAGTTGCCTTTACCGGTGGAACAAAAACAGGTCAAAGTATTATGCGCGCAGCTGCGGGCAATATGAAAAAAGTCACACTTGAATTAGGCGGGAAATCTCCACTTATTGTGTTTGACGATGTGGATTTTGAAACGGCAGTCGATAATGCGATGTTTGGTGTTTTCCACAACGCTGGGCAAGTTTGTTCAGCTGCATCCCGTTTGCTTGTACAAGAGACCATTTACGATAAGTTTGTTGAAAGATTGGCCGAGCGTGCGAATAAAATTGTAGTTGGAAACGGAGAAAGCGAGAATATCGAAATGGGAGCTCTCACAACCGAGTCTCATATGAATGACGTTTTACATTATATAAAGAGCGGAATTGAAGAAGGTGCAAAATTAGTTTGTGGTGGTAAACGTTTAACAGAAAATGGGCTTGATCGAGGGTTTTTCATTGCACCAACAATCTTTGCTGATGTAAATGCGAATATGTGTATTGTTAAGGAAGAGATTTTTGGTCCAGTCCTTGTTGTACAGAAATTTAAAGATGAGGAAGATGCGATCCAAAAAGCGAATGATTCCATTTATGGATTAGCCGGTGCTGTATTTACTGAAGATATGGACCGAGCAAAACGTGTTATTAGTAAACTGCGTGCGGGAATTACTTGGATTAATAGTTATCATCTCGCTTATGTTGAAGGCCCTTGGGGCGGATATAAGCAAAGTGGAATCGGCAGAGCGTTAGGTACTGTTGGGCTGGAGCATTTTATGGAAACGAAGCAAATCAATATCCACCAGCATGCCAATCCTGTAGGTTGGTATGCGAATTAATTGAGCAAAACGTGCTATATAAATTATTTATAAGGGGATATGCTCATGAAAATAGTGGACAACGGTCCGTCATCAAAAATAGAGCAACCAGAAGTAATGAATAAGCCGGTGGATGATTCAGTGCTAGGAACCAAAAGTATTCCGTTACTATATTTACGGTTTGCTTTGGCGGGAATTATGGCTAACGTAATTTTAGGAGTTGTATCGGTTGTTGATGGCTATTTCGTCAGTGGCTTTCAGGAGCTGGAAGTCGAAGGGATCGGAATTGGATTTACAGTCATGGTTATTACCCGTATGATTGGTGTTCTTTTAGGTGTGGGAGCAGGAGCGGTCATTTCACTTCGGCTTGGAAAAGGGAAGTTAGAGGAAGCTAGAGGTATTATGGGACAAACTTTATGGTTTACTCTTTTCCTTTCCACTTTGTTAGCTATACTTGGATTGATCTTTGAAAATGATATTATGATTTTATTCGGAGCAAGTGATGAAGCGCTTCCATATGCGGTGCAATATAGCCGACTGCTATGGATTTCGTTGCCATTAACGATATTGGCCGTTGTATTAAGTATTTTAGCTAATATCGATGAAAAACCTATATTATCAATGAACAGTTGGTTAGTCGCAGCGGTTGTTGCTGGGACTATGGAATGGATTATGGTAGTGAAGTATGACATGGGGATGATGGGTTCTTCATGGGCTAATACGATTTCGCAATCGATTCCTGCTCTCCTAATCTTTTATTTCTGGTTTGGTAAAACAAAACTTAAGCCGAAAATGAAAGATATGATGATTAATCTCAAGAAGATTGGTGAAGTGGTTTGGACGGGCTTTGCATCTTTCTCGAGTCAGTTCATGATGTTTATTGCAATTATTTTCACCAACAACTTACTGCAAAGCTACGGTGGTGGTTTGCACGTTGCAGCTTTCACAATTCAAAACGGTTACATTACCAATCTCCTCGCCTTAGCAGCGCTCGGTGGGATGACAGGACTTCAACCGATTATTAGTTATAATTACGGTGCGGGCAACCTTGATCGTGTGAAACAAGCAATTAAGATGGGACTCATTTTTACAGTTTCCTTCTTTGTAATCGTGACAGCCATACTAATCATTTTTGCAGATCCAATTGTGTCATTTTTTTCCGGTGGTAATCCTGAATTGCAGAAACTGGGCATTTGGACGACAGTTGTATTCAATTGTTTGTTTACGTTTAGTGCAGTTAGCTTGCTTATCTCTGGTTATTTTGAATCACAAGAGAGAAACTGGTCCGCAACGTTTATTAGTGTAAGTAAAATATTGTTGTTCATGATACCGTTTCTATTTATTTTCCCGAAATTCTGGGGTATAGAAGGTGTATGGTACGCTGCTCCTGCTGCAGAAATTCCAGGTGTTCTCATTGCCATATACTTTATGAGAAAAGAGTTCAAACGTTTAAAAGCTACCAATGTTAAAACAGTAGATTTATAGGAACGTATTCCATCAAAATTACCAATAAGAAAGAGGGATATCATCATGTTTTTTGCGAAAAAAATTACAGCAGAAGAAGCAGAGCAACTAGGTGCCAACACATGGGAACCGTGGGTAGGCGAACCGAATAAAGGAACGTGGCATGTAGAAGAGCAGGAAGTTTTCTATGTGACAGATGGTGAAGTGTTTATTACTGTTGATGGAAAAAAGTATCATATTACAAAGGACTGGATCGTTTCCTTGGCTAAGGACCTTGTTTGTGAATGGGATTGCCCAGTATTTCTGAAAAAGAATTATAAGATGAACTATGAGATTAATCTAAAATAATGTGAACTGGGGAGTGGACAAATGCTAAGCAGATGACTGCTCCTGCTTATTCAATGGATAAGAAGTTTAGATTAGTAAGGTTGAAGAAATGTATGCAAATAAGTTTACATACCATCAAATGAATGCGCTTTCTTTTGTGAGTGTAATAAATACATAGGACGGTTATTTTAAAATAGGAGGCTTCACCATGGTAGTAATGAAAAATGTACAAACGTTGAAAAATTATATTGGCGGACAATGGATAGAATCTACAAGTAAACAGGTTGAAGATGTACCAAATCCAGCAACAGGAGAGATTATTGCTCGTGTGCCTCTTTCGACTAAAGAAGATTTAGATAGAGCTGTAGCAACTGCTAAAGAAGCATTCAAAACATGGAGAAAGATCGCTGTTCCTCGGCGTGCTCGGATTCTATTTCGCTATCAACAGCTATTGATTGAAAACTGGGAAGAGTTAGCTAAACTCGTAACCTTGGAAAACGGAAAAAGTTATCAAGAAGCATACGGTGAAGTACAGCGGGGGATTGAATGTATCGAATTTGCCGCAGGCGCACCCACTTTAATGATGGGAGAACAACTTCCCGATATTGCTACCGGTGTTGAATTAGGGATGTATCGTTACCCGATCGGAGTAATCGCAGGAATAACGCCATTTAACTTTCCGATGATGGTGCCATGCTGGATGTTTCCACTCGCGATTGCATGCGGAAATACGTTTGTATTAAAACCATCTGAAAGAACACCGCTATTGGCTAATCGCATAGCTGAACTGTTTAAAGAAGCAGGTCTTCCAGATGGAGTACTAAATATTGTGCATGGTGCACATGACGTCGTTAACGGCATTCTTGACAATGAGGATGTGAAGGCTGTATCTTTCGTTGGTTCCCAACCTGTGGCTGAGTATATATATAAAACAGCAGCAGCTAACGGCAAACGTGTACAAGCTCTTGCAGGGGCAAAAAATCATTCGATCGTATTAAAAGATGCGGACCTTAGTTCTACAGTGAAAGAAATTATAAATGCTGCTTTCGGTTCAGCTGGTGAACGATGCATGGCGGCGGCTGTTGTTGTCGTGGAAGAAGACGTTGCAGATGAGCTCGTTAATAGACTGCTTCAAGAGGCTAATGCAATTCCGATTGGTAATGGCCTGGAAGAAGGTGTTTTCCTTGGTCCTGTTATTCGTGAAGGACATAAAGAGCGGACACTCGGATACATTCAATCCGGTGTAGAGCAGGGAGCGACACTTATTCGTGACGGACGTGAAGACGATGCAGCAAACAGCCAAGGTTATTTTGTTGGCCCAACGATTTTTGACAATGTGACACAGGAAATGAAAATTTGGCAAGATGAAATCTTCGCACCGGTTCTTTCTATTGTACGCGTAAAAGACTTAATGGAAGCGATTCGTGTTGCTAATGCATCACCATTCGCAAATGGTGCATGCCTGTACACAAATAGCGCTAAAGCTATTCGTGAATTCCGTGAAGAAATTGATGCAGGTATGCTTGGGGTTAATCTTGGAGTTCCCGCTCCAATGGCATTCTTCCCATTCTCAGGTTATAAGAAATCCTTCTATGGTGATCTTCATGCAAATGGAAAAGATGGCGTAGAATTCTATACTCGCAAGAAAATGCTTACGGCTCGTTATTGAAAGAATGATATGAAATCATAAAAAGATAGAATGGAGTTGGTGATTGTGCAAGCGACAGAGCAAACACAAAGTTTGAAAAAAACAGATGAAAAGTACCTTTGGCACGCAATGAGAGGAGCAGCCCCTAGTCCAACGAATTTAATTATCACAAAAGCAGAAGGGGCATGGGTGACGGATATTGATGGAAACCGTTATTTAGACGGTATGTCCGGTCTTTGGTGCGTGAATGTTGGGTATGGCCGAAAAGAGCTTGCAAGAGCGGCTTTTGAACAGCTTGAGGAAATGCCGTATTTCCCTCTGACACAAAGTCATGTTCCTGCTATTAAATTAGCAGAAAAATTGAATGAATGGCTTGGTGACGAATACGTCATTTTCTTTTCTAACAGTGGATCGGAAGCAAATGAAACAGCGTTTAAAATTGCTCGTCAATATCATCAACAAAAAGGTAATCATGGACGCTATAAGTTTATTTCACGCTATCGTGCTTACCACGGTAACACAATGGGGGCTCTTGCAGCAACAGGTCAAGCACAGCGAAAGTATAATTATGAACCACTCGGGCAAGGATTCTTGCATGTAGCACCGCCGGATACGTATCGAAATCCAGATGATGTTCATACACTGGCAAGTGCTGATGAAATCGATCGTGTCATGACATGGGAGTTAAGCCAAACAGTAGCCGGCGTGATTATGGAGCCAATTATTACCGGGGGCGGAATTTTAATGCCTCCTGATGGATATATGGAAAAAGTAAAAGAAATTTGCGAGAACCACGGTGCGTTGCTCATTTGTGATGAAGTTATATGTGGATTTGGCCGGACGGGGAAGCCGTTTGGATTTATGAACTATGGCGTCAAACCAGATATCATTACAATGGCAAAAGGTATTACAAGTGCGTATCTTCCTTTGTCAGCAACAGCAGTTAGACGAGAGGTTTATGAGGCATTCGTAGGTAGTGAAGATTATGATCGCTTCCGCCATGTAAATACGTTCGGAGGAAATCCTGCTGCTTGCGCTTTAGCTTTGAAGAATTTAGAAATTATGGAGAATGAGAAACTCATTGAACGTTCCAAAGAATTGGGTGAACGACTGTTATATGAACTTGAGGATGTAAAAGAACATCCAAACGTAGGAGATGTTCGCGGAAAAGGCCTTCTTTTAGGTATTGAACTAGTGGAAGATAAGCAAACAAAAGAACCAGCTTCTATTGAAAAGATGAACAAAGTCATCAATGCTTGTAAAGAAAAAGGTCTAATTATTGGTAAGAATGGTGACACTGTTGCAGGTTACAATAATATTTTGCAGCTTGCACCTCCATTAAGCATCACAGAGGAAGACTTTACTTTTATCGTTAAAACAATGAAAGAATGTTTATCCCGCATTAACGGGCAGTAAGACTCCCACCTCAAAA
>NZ_JBALMG010000088.1:39021-42428 GCF_036963225.1 Bacillus sp. JJ783
CCGATTGGTGAGGGCTAATAATCAGTGGGGGATGAAAAACCCCCCCCACTGATTAAAGTTTCACTTTAGCTCAACTTTAATTAATTATTGATAAATCTTGTTGAAAAGCGGAAGAGCCTATTGAGAGATATAACTTTAAATACTGAATGAATTACTCGAAAAGAATAATTCCGAAGGGGTTGAGTTTATGAAAGCTGATGTTGTATTGATAAATGGAGAAGTTATTACAGTAGACAAAAAGAATACAGTAGTCGAAGCTGTAGCAATAAAAGATAATCGCATCGTAGTTGTTGGCTCAAATCAGGAGGTTAAGAGTTTTATAGGAGAAAAAACGGATGTAATTGACCTGCAAGGAAAAACGCTTCTTCCTGGATTCATTGATTCCCATCTTCACATCATTTCTCATGGACTAAATCAGTTGGCTGTCAGTTGTAAAGCTGAACATATTGATTCTATCGAGGCTTTGTTAGATGATCTGAAAAAGAAGGCATTAGAAACGCCAAAAGGTGAATGGATACGTGCTTGGGGCTTTAATGAAACCGCTGTGAAGGAAAAGCGTTATCCAACAATTACTGAGCTGGATGAAATTTCAGTTGAACACCCTATTATTGTAACCCGTACTTGCCACCACATAAGCGTGGTGAACAGCAAAGCATTAGAAATTGCGCAAATTAACGAGAACACACCGAACACGAGTGGGGGGGTTATTGAAAAGAATCAGGCAGGTAGGCTTACAGGAAAGTTAATTGAAGCAGCAAATATGAGGATGAGCGAGGTTGCAAGTTATACAGAAAGTGAAATGATGAAGGCTGTGAAAATTGCATCAGATCATTTCGTTGCAGCGGGCATAACAAGTATACATGACGCAGGTGGAGATGGAGCTGAGAGTTATCGTTTACTACAACAAGCTGTGAAGAGTAGGGATATTCGTGTCCGAATATATGCAATGATATGCCAAATAAATAACTCCCATGAATTTGTTAATAAAATGGTCGAAGCTGGTGTGGTAACTGGTACCGGAGATGAGAGATTCAAAGTCGGACCAGCTAAATTGTTTACAGATGGAAGTAGCACCGGGCCTACAATTGCAACCCGTAAGTCGTACTCGAGTGACCCTACCAATTATGGCATTCTTTATTATAGTGAGGAAGAAATTTACCGGGTTTTAGGTGAAGCGCATAAAAAAGGTTATCAAATCACTGTACATGCACAAGGCGATAAAGCTATTGAAATGTATTTAAATTGTGTAGAAAGGGCGCTAGAGGAATCACCAAGAAAAAATCACCGTCATCGAATCGAGCACGCGGGAATTTCTTCACCAGATTTACAAGAGAGAATGAAAAAACTTGAGATGATTCCTATTCCAAATCCTCCATTTCCATATGAATTCGGAGAGATATATGTAGAGCACTATGGTGATCGTGTGAATCACATGTACGCTGCTCGTGATTTTATTGATCGTGGCATCATTGCAGCAGGTGGATCGGATGCACCAGTTACTGACTATAATCCTTTATTAGGAATTCATGTTGCTGTCAATAGAAAAACCAAGTCTGGAGTAGAGGTTGGTGCTAATCAATCTATAAGCGTAATGGAAGCTATTAAACTATACACATGGAATGGTGCTTATGCGAGTTTTGAAGAAGAAATAAAAGGAAGCATAGAGGCCGGAAAGTTGGCGGATTTAGTTATATTAAATGACAGCATTTTAAGTGTCAATCCAAACCAAATTAAAGATTTAAAAGTAGAAACAACAATTATTGATGGTGAAATTATCTATCAAAAAGAACAATCAGTGAAAATTTAGCAATAAAAAAACGCCCCTTCAATTGTGAGACTGATTTTAACAATTGAAGGGGCGTTTCAGTTGTTTAGTTGCGCTTTTTAAATCGTATTAATTTTCCGAGAGAATTGAAAGGACATTCGTGTACTAACAAATATTCAGATCATGAACACTAGAAAACAAATACAACCTATCATATAATTGAAAGACTATATTGTAAAATCAATGTTAATATTACCCTCCTATAAGTATTAACATGCGTAATTGAGGTGTTTTCTTTGTTGTTTTATGATCGAATTTCTATAATGGCCCCTCCTGTTCCGTAGCTAAGGAAAGTCTATTCATTTCTGAGATTTTCAAAGTTATAGGAGGGTATGAAAAATGAAAAAAGTCTCAGTACCATCACTGTGGTTAATGATTATTCTTGTGGCATTTCCGCAAATTAGTGAAACAATTTACACACCGTCTTTACCAGACATTTCAAAGGCGCTACATGTAAGTAATAATGAGGTGCAGTTAACGCTTAGTGTTTATTTTGCTGGATTTGCTTTAGGTGTATTTTTTATTGGATGGTTATCAGATATAATTGGTCGTCGCCGGGCGATGCTACTTGGAATTGTAGTATATGGCGCTGGAAGTTTCTTATGCTATATTGCAAGTTCCATTGAATTTTTATTGTTAAGTCGTTTTATTCAAGCGTTTGGAGCAAGTGCTGGCTCAGTTGTGACACAAACGATTCTTCGTGAAAGTGTAGAAGGGCATAAACGTCATGTTATGTTCGCTCAAATTTCGGCAGTCATTGCTTTTACGCCAGCGATAGGTCCGCTAATTGGGGGCTTTCTGGATCAAATGTTTGGATTTAAAATAGTATTTTTAAGTTTAGTTGTTATGAGTGTGGGGATTTTTCTGTATACTTTTGTTTCTCTTCCGGAAACAAAAATGGACTCAGTAACGAATAAAATAAATGTCTTTTCAGTGTTAAAAAGATTAATTACAAATCCGAAAGTAGTAACATACGGTCTATTAATTGGAGGAGCGAATGGTGTTTTATTTAGCTACTACGCAGAAGCGCCGTTTATCTTTATTGAGTACTTTCAGTTATCACCTAGTATGTACGGATTTCTAGGAATTGTAGTTGCGTCTGCTTCTATTATTGGAGCGAAAGTTTCAAAACGGTTACTGCCTATTTATAAACCGGAGAAAATCATATATATAGGTTGTATTGTAATGACAGGGGGAGCAGTCATTTTATCTGTTATTACTTATGTTGGATCAAATCCCAACATAATATATATGATTGGATTTTTAGTAGCGATGTTTATATTGCTATTAGGAATTGGGATAGCGTTACCTAACTGTCTCAGTCTAGCATTAGTAGATTTTCAAAATGTCATTGGTACAGCAGGCGCATTATTTAGCTTAGGGTACTATATAATAGTCACGCTGACAATTTGGGGAATGAGCCAGCTGCATACAGGTTCCTTAGTAGTCATGCCCCTATATTTTTTAGTTATTGTAGTAATTATGGTGGTTTTCACTCGAGTATTTATTTTGAATGATAGAGCTGAAAATTCTGTTTAAATATATAAAAAAGAGAGTCTCATTGAAAAATGAGACTCTCTTT
>NZ_JBALMG010000089.1:0-36379 GCF_036963225.1 Bacillus sp. JJ783
ATAATATAGTATTATAAGAAATTTCAACGTGTGTATCAAAATGATAACATAAAATCACATTGAAAAACTCGGAAATTATTACAATTGAAAGAAAAATGAAAATATTCATATTCATTTTTCCCACAAAACAGCATCCTATTTCAAATTTCATCAAAAAAAAATGATACGATAGAATGAGATTATACATTAAGGGAGAGGGTCAAATGAAACAACCACTCGCACATCGAATGCGCCCTACAAATATTCAAGAAATTATCGGACAACAGCATTTAGTTGGTGAAGGAAAGATTTTATGGCGAATGGTCCAAGCAAATCATTTTCAATCAATGATTTTATATGGTCCTCCAGGCACAGGAAAAACATCAATCGCTAGCGCAATTGCAGGAAGCACCGGAACCCCGTTTCGCCTCTTAAACGCTGTTACTCATAATAAAAAAGATATGGAAGTTGTCGTACAAGAAGCGAAGATGCATCGGCACCTCGTTTTAATTTTGGATGAAGTTCATAGGCTAGATAAAGCGAAGCAAGACTTTCTATTACCCCATTTAGAAAGCGGACTTCTTACTTTAATTGGTGCAACGACCAGCAATCCGTTCCATGCTATTAATTCTGCTATTCGAAGTCGTTGTCAAATCTTCGAATTACACGCATTAACAGAAGATGATATTTTAATTGGCTTAAAACGAGCGCTTGAAGATAAAGAAAAAGGGCTTGGGGAATATGATGTAACTGTTACGGATGAAGCATTACATCACTTTGCAAATGCGTCGGGCGGAGATATGCGCTCAGCTTATAATGCACTTGAACTAGCTGTTTTATCTAGCTTTACAACTGACGACAAAGCCGCGGAAATTACACTTGAAATCGCAGAAGAATGCTTACAGAAAAAGAGTTTCGTTCACGACAAAGGTGGCGATGCTCACTATGACGTTTTATCTGCTTTTCAAAAATCAGTACGCGGAAGTGATGTGAACGCCGCACTTCATTATTTAGCACGCCTTATTGAAGCTGGTGACTTACAAAGCATCGGTAGACGTCTGCTTATTATGGCATATGAAGATATCGGACTTGCTAGCCCACAAGCTGGACAGCGTACACTAGCAGCGATTGAATCAGCGGAACGGGTCGGCTTTCCAGAGGCGCGCATACCACTTGCAAATGCCGTTATCGAGCTTTGCCTATCACCAAAATCCAATTCAGCTTATAAAGCACTTGATGCTGCATTACACGATTTACGTAACGGTCAAACAGGTGACATTCCAAGTCATTTAAAAGATAGTCATTATAAAGGAGCCGAATCGTTAGGAAGAGGCATCGGATACTTATATCCACACGACCATCCAAACGGGTGGGTACAACAACAATACTTACCTGATAAAATTAAAAACAAGCAATATTATAAACCGAAAACGACAGGGAAATTTGAACAAGCACTTTCTACTATTTACGAAAGATTACAAAGTTCGCATAAAATGAAGAATAAAGGGTAATATAAGCGAAAACGTCACCATTACGGAGGCTTCGCTTATGAAAACACGTCAAGATGCATGGACAAAAGAAGACGATCTCCTTTTAGCAGAAACTGTTTTACGACATATTCGCAGCGGAAGTACACAAATAAAAGCATTCGATGAAGTTGGTGATACATTAAACCGAACTTCAGCAGCTTGTGGCTTTAGATGGAATGCTGAAGTAAGACCGTATTATGAAGATGCGGTGCAAATTGCAAAAAAACAACGTAAAGAATTAAAGCGTTCGGAAGCTAAAATAGAAAAAGAGCAGTTCACACAAACTCGGCAGCTCGTAATCGATGCCGAGTTCTCAGAAGATATTGCCCCAAATAAACAAGATCTTACAATGCAAAATGTCATCTCATTTTTGCAAAACTTGGAGCACAATAACCCTTCACTCGCAAAGTTACAAACTGAAAATTACGTATTACAAGATCAGCTCACCTCCCTGCAAAAAACGAATAATGAACTTGAAGCAAAATTAGCTGTTCTCACAAAAAAACAACAAGCAATCGAAGAAGATTATGCAATGCTTGTTAGAATTATGGATCGTGCTCGAAAACTTGTTTCGGTGGAAGAACAAGAAGAGCAAATTGCTCCGATTTTCAAAACCGATCAAAATGGAAATTTAGATATTATATATTCTGCAGAGAATTAAAAAAACAGGGGTGTCACTTTTTTGACTAAGTGACATCCCTGTTTTTTTAATTCTCACAATCCATCGGTAAATGTAATTATATTAACGATTTTTCGGATATTTCTATCATAACTTACAATATATCAACGATTCGAGAAGGAATATCAATTTACCGACAAAGATTGACAATGATAAACATCCCGGAAAAAATTGGATATTATTTACTTGAATGTTACTATAAATATATACGCTTGAAGGGAGATGGTTGCTATTTCATTAATAGTATTCAAAATAACACTCGGTGTTCTCGTCCTAACGTTAGGTCTTTTTACAATTCATAGTTTAAAAAAGACCTCCGCCTATAAGTCGGACAAATACGATTATTCTTTATTAGGATTACTTACATTTGAATTATTAGTATTGCAAGTATCTGCAATACTTTAAAACATAATAGAAAAAGCATATACCCTAGGCGGATATATGCTTTCTTTTTTATTCTTGCCCTACACGCTTCACTTCTACGTTTTTAATACGTTCACGTACAACGTGACTTGCCATAATCAAGCCTGCCACAGATGGTACGAATGCATTTGAAGAAGGTGGTAATTTCGCTTTACGAATTTTTGCATTTTCGTCCGGTACGATTTCTTTACGTACTTCTTCACGAATTACGATTGGGTTTTCGTCAGAGAAGACAACTTTTACACCTTTTTTAATACCATCTTTACGAAGCTTCGTACGAATTACTTTTGCAATTGGATCTGTATGTGTTTTAGAAATGTCCGCAATACGGAAACGAGTTGGGTCCATTTTATTTGCCGCACCCATACATGAGATAATTTTAATTTTACGACGTAAACATTGTTTAATTAAATGAATTTTGAACGTAATCGTATCAGATGCATCCACTACGAAATCTAAACCGTGTTTAAAGAACTCTTCATATGTTTCATCTGTATAAAACATCTCTAGTCCAATTACTTCACACTCTGGATTAATGTCTGCAATACGCTCTTTCATTAATTCTACTTTTGAACGTCCTACAGTAGATACTAACGCGTGAATTTGACGGTTTACGTTTGTAATATCTACAACGTCTTTATCAACTAATACAAGACGTCCTACGCCAGAACGTGCTAGCGCTTCTGCCGAAAATGACCCTACGCCGCCAATTCCTAAAATACCGACTGTACTATTTTTTAATATTTCAAGGCCTTCTTTTCCAAAGGCTAATTCATTACGTGAAAATTGATGTAACATTCAGCTCTACACTCCTATTACAAAAATGGTCTACCATGTATTCTAGCGTTTTTCCGACTATTTGTATAGAAAAAGTTATAGAATTCCTAAAAATACATATTCAAACAAGGAAAACATAATGTAAACCGGACTTTTTTCTTATATATACGTTTAAAAAGGAGGATTCAGAGGGCCGAGCAGATCGAGGCGCTGACGCCAGGAGGAGCGCAGTGTAGCTTTACTACTCGAGCACCGGACTAACATACGTAACGATAAGATGCGACGGTTATCTAAACCGGACTTTTTAAACTTCCTCTTCAATATACGTTTAAAAAGGAGGATTTAGAGAACCGAGCAGATCGAGGCACTTATGCTAGGAGGAGCACAGTGTAGGGATACTACTCGAGCACCGGACTAGCATACGTAACGATGAAATGCGACGGTTATCTAAACCGGACTTTTTAAACAACCTCTATAAAAAAAGCCTAGACGGCTATAGTATAACCATCTAGACTCTATTCTTACTTCTCTTCTTTCACTTTCACGTTCAACTTCAAGTTCAGTTCTTCAAGCTGTGCTTCTGCAACTGGGCTTGGAGCTTCTGTTAATAAGCAGCTTGCGCTTGCTGTTTTCGGGAATGCAATTGTATCACGAAGGTTCGTACGACCTGCAAGTAACATAACAAGACGGTCTAAACCTAATGCGATTCCGCCGTGTGGTGGTGTACCGTATTCGAATGCTTCTAATAAGAATCCGAATTGTTCTTGTGCTTCTTCTTGTGAGAAGCCAAGTGCTTTGAACATTTTTTCTTGTACGTCACGCTCGTAAATACGAAGTGATCCACCACCAAGCTCATAACCGTTTAATACAAGGTCATATGCCTGTGCACGTGCTTTTTCTGGTGCTGTTTCTAATAGTTCAACATCTTCACGGAATGGCATTGTGAATGGATGGTGAGCTGCGAAGTAACGATCTGCATCTTCATCGTACTCAAGAAGTGGCCAATCAGTTATCCATAGGAAGTTAAATTTACTTTCGTCAATTAGCTCAAGTTCTTTACCTAGACGTAAACGAAGTGCACCTAAGCTATCTGCAACAACGCTCTTCTTATCTGCTACGAATAGTAATAAGTCGCCAGCATTAGCTTCTAATGTACTCATTAGCACATTTGCATCTTCTTCACCGAAGAATTTTGCAATCGGTCCTTTTAGGCCATCTTCTTCAACTTTAAGCCAAGCTAGACCTTTTGCACCGTATACTTTTGCGAATTCAGTTAATGCATCGATGTCTTTACGAGAGTATTTGCTCGCTGCACCTTTTGCGTTAATCGCTTTTACTTGTCCGCCGTTTTCTACAGCACTTGTAAATACTTTAAATCCACAACCTACTGCAAATTCAGATAGGTCTTTTAGTTCCATTTCAAAGCGTGTATCCGGCTTATCAGAACCAAAGCGAGCCATTGCATCAGCATATTTCATACGAGGGAATGGTGCACTAACTTCTACACCTTTTGCATCCTTCATGACTTTCGTCATCATACGCTCCATCATTTCTAAAATTTCATCTTGTGTTAAGAATGATGCCTCGATATCAATTTGCGTGAATTCCGGTTGACGGTCCGCACGTAAATCTTCGTCACGGAAACAACGTGCTACTTGATAGTAACGCTCAAATCCACCGACCATAAGAAGCTGTTTAAATAGCTGCGGAGATTGAGGTAATGCATAAAATTCACCATCATGCACACGGCTTGGTACTAAATAGTCGCGAGCTCCTTCTGGCGTGCTCTTCGTTAAAATTGGTGTTTCAACTTCTAAGAACTCTTCTGTATCTAAGAAGTTACGAATTGTTTTCGTTACGTCATGACGCATTTTGAATGTGTTGAACATTGCAGGACGACGTAAGTCTAAGTAACGATATTTTAAACGCACATCTTCTGATGCATCTGTATCATCAGCAATAATGATTGGCGTTGTTTTCGCTGCGTTTAATACATTCACTTTCGATGCTTGTACTTCAATACGACCAGTTGCCATATTATCATTAATTGCGCCTTCACCACGTTCAACAACTGTACCTTCTACGTGTAATACGTATTCGCTACGAATCGTTTCTGCTACTTCTAACGCTTCTTTTGATGTTTCTGGATTAAATACAACTTGTACGATACCTGTACGGTCACGTAAGTCGATAAAGATTAATCCACCTAAATCACGGCGTTTTTGTACCCAACCTTTTAATTGAACTGTTTGTCCAACCGCTTCTACTGTTACTTTTCCGCATGCATGTGTTCTTTCAGCCACTTTAAGTTCCCCCTATATTAATTTCTCTGCTACATATGAAGCAAATACATCTAACGCTACTTCTTCTTGTCCGCCTGTTGCCATATCTTTTAAGTTAATGATGCCTTTATCTAGCTCATCTTCCCCTAATACAGCTACGTATTTCGCATTTAAACGATCTGCAGATTTAAATTGTGCTTTCATTTTGCGATCTAAATAATCTTTTTCAACTGCTAGTCCAGCTTTACGAAGATCAAACGCAATTTTCGCAGCTTGGTCTTTCGCTTTTTCACCAAGTGCTACAACGTAACAATCAATACTATGTTCAATTGGTAACTCAATATTTTCAGCCTTCAGCGCCATAATTAAACGCTCAATACTCATCGCAAAACCGATACCTGGCATTTCCGGTCCACCGATTTCTTGTACAAGTCCGTTATAACGGCCACCGCCACTTAATGTTGTGATAGCACCGAAACCTTCTGCCTCACTCATAATTTCAAAAACAGTGTGTTGGTAGTAGTCTAAACCACGTACTAAATTCGGATCTTTCTCAAATGGAACATCCATCATCGTTAGTAGTTCTTGTACTTTGTCGTAGTATACTGCCGAATCTTCGTTTAAGTATTCTGTAATAGATGGTGCCGTGCTCATTAATTCATGATTACGGTCCTTCTTACAGTCTAAAATACGAAGAGGGTTTTTTTCTAAGCGAGATTGGCAATCAGAACAGAATTCTCCGATGCGCGGCTCAAAGTGAGCAATTAACGCATCACGGTGTGCTTGACGACTCGCTGCATCACCTAAGCTATTTAATACAACTTTAATATTTTTTAGGCCCATACCGCGGTAAAACTCTACAGCAAGTGCAATTACTTCTGCATCAATTGCTGGATCGTTACTACCAATTGCTTCAATACCGAACTGTACGAATTGACGATAGCGACCTGCTTGTGGTCTTTCATAACGGAACATTTGGCCGATATAGTATAATTTTGTTGGTTGTGTTGCATCACCGAACATTTTGTTTTCAACGTAAGAACGTACAACAGGTGCAGTACCTTCTGGACGTAATGTTAAACTACGCTCTCCACGGTCTTGGAATGAATACATTTCTTTTTGTACGATATCTGTCGTATCACCAACACCACGTAAAAATAGCTCTGTGTGCTCAAAAATTGGTGTACGAATTTCTTTATAATTGTAACGACGGCAAATGTCGCGCGCTTGCCCTTCGATATACTGCCATAACTCTACACTACCTGGAAGAATATCTTGCGTTCCGCGTGGGATTTGAATAGACATATTCAGTTCCTCCTCAAATTGTTTTAATCTTAATAAAAATAAAAAAACTCCCGCCTCTACTGTTTGAACAGTAGGGACGAGAGTATTATACCCGTGGTGCCACCCTAATTGAAGCACGTATGCTTCCACTTTTTTAATAACGCTTAAATTTGCGTTCATCTCTACTAAGCGTATAAGCCTTTCAAGTTGAAACCTACAGAGTGTCATTCAATCAGTCATCATGTAGAAATGTTTTCAGCCTAGGACATTTCTTCTCTTTCCATGTGTATCTCATTTACTCTCCTCTATCAACGGCTATATTCATATGTAAATATAAAATTACTATACGTTTGTTGAGTAGGATTGTCAAGTGCTCTAAGAGCGCTCAATTTGCTTCTTTAGGCGCTTTACATCTTGTAGTGAAATTCCAAACTCAGAAGCAAGCTCCATTGAAGTATTGTTTTGTTCTTTTGAAATAAAATCATGTAAATTTACGTTAAACAGTTGATTTGCACCATTTGTAACAGAATGCCCTTTTTCATTCATACGCATACGTATATCCCTCACATTCAATATGGATGTTTTACTTTTTATTGTTCCATATTGATGAGATAGTTATACATAGCCGAAACAGCTATTGATTCCAAATAACTAAACAAAACATACCAAAATGTATGAAAAAAAGAGAGGATCCTATAATCCTCTCTTCCCCGGCAACACTATTTACTTTCTACAATTAAGGTCACCGGACCATCATTGATTAAAGAAACATCCATCATTGCTCCGAACTGCCCTGTCTCCACATGTAGTCCTTGTTTACGAACTTCTTCATTAAAGAAATCATATAAACGCTCTGCATAATCAGGTTTCGCAGCATCCATAAAGTTTGGACGTCTTCCTTTACGGCAATCTCCGTATAATGTAAATTGCGAAATAGATAGAACTTGTCCCTTCACATCAAGTACAGAGTGGTTCATCTTTCCGCTCTCATCTTCAAAAATACGTAGGTTTGCAATTTTTTCTGCGATATAAGTTGCATCTTTTTCTGTATCTTCATGCGTAATGCCAACTAGTAATGTTAAACCGAATGGAATTTGTCCTACAATCTCACCATCTACTGTGACAGACGCTTCCTTTGATCGTTGTAAAACAACTCTCATCTTTTCTACACTCCCTATTAATGCATCATGCGTCGTACGGCATAAATTTCTGGAACACGTTTAATGCGCTCCACTACTTTTTTCAAGTGTTGTAAGTTTCGAATAGAAATCGACATGTTAATCGTTGCCATCTTATTACGATCACTTCTACCAGAAACAGCTGAGATATACGTCTTCGTTTCTGTAACAGCTTGTAATACTTCATTCAATAAACCACGACGATCATAGCCTGAAATTTCAATATCAACATTGTATTCAATTTCTTTTTCAGGACTACCTTCCCAATCTACTTCTAGTAAACGCTCTACCGCTTCTTCTGTATGCACATTGACGCAATCGCAACGGTGAATTGATACGCCTCGACCTTTCGTAATATACCCAACGATATCATCGCCTGGAACTGGGTTACAGCATTTTGATAAACGAATTAACAAATTATCTGCACCACTTACCTTTACACCAGAATCCCATTTTCGAATTTTCATCGGTTTACGAACTTCTTTAACTTCAACGATTTCTTCTTCTTCACGTTGTTTACGGAACTTGTCCGTTAGTCGCGTAACAATTTGTGCAGCTGTAATTCCGTTGTATCCAACTGCTGCAAACATATCTTCTTCATTTGCAAAGTTAAACTTCTCAGCAACACGTTTTAAATTATCAAGTGCTAATACTTCTTTCATTTCATACTCTAAGCCACGCACTTCTTTTTCAACAAGTTCACGGCCTTTTTCAATATTTTCATCTCTACGTTGCTTCTTAAAGAATTGACGTATTTTATTTTTCGCATGAGATGTTTGAGCTAGTTTTACCCAATCTTGACTTGGGCCATACGAATGTTTCGATGTTAAAATTTCAATGATGTCACCAGTTTTCAGCTTATAATCAAGTGTCACCATTTTCCCGTTTACTTTTGCACCAATTGTTTTGTTTCCAATTTCCGAATGGACACGATATGAAAAATCAATTGGGACAGAGCCAAGAGGTAATTCCATTACATCGCCTTTCGGTGTAAAGACAAATACCATATCAGAGAACAAATCAATTTTTAATGATTCCATAAACTCTTCTGCATTAGAAGCTTCATTTTGCCATTCTAATATTTGACGGAACCATGTTAGTTTTTTCTCTAATGTACCCGTTGTTTCTGCTGCTTTACCTTCTTTATACGCCCAATGTGCCGCAATCCCGAATTCTGCAATTTCGTGCATTTCTTTCGTACGAATTTGCACTTCAAGCGGGTCACCTTTCGGCCCAATTACAGTCGTATGAAGAGATTGATATAGATTTGCTTTTGGCATTGCAATATAATCTTTAAAACGACCCGGCATTGGCTTCCAGCACGTATGAATAATTCCAAGCACCGCATAACAATCTTTAATACTATTCACAACGACACGTACAGCTAGTAAATCGTAAATTTCATTGAATTGTTTATTTTGCAATGCCATTTTACGATAAATACTGTAAATATGTTTTGGTCTTCCAGAAATCTCAGGTTGAATTGAAACCTCTTTTAATTTCTCACGAATGCCAGTCATTACTTCATCTAAATATTCTTCACGCTCTGCACGTTTACGCTTCATTAAATTCACAATACGATAATATTGCTGCGGGTTTAAATAGCGAAGTGACGTATCCTCTAGCTCCCATTTAATAGTACTAATTCCGAGTCTATGTGCTAAAGGTGCAAAGATTTCTAATGTTTCATTTGCAATGCGTCGCTGCTTCTCTTGAGGCAAATGTTTCAATGTACGCATATTATGAAGACGATCAGCTAGTTTAATTAAAATAACTCGAATATCTTGAGCCATTGCGATAAACATTTTGCGATGGTTTTCTGCTTGTTGTTGCTCATGAGATTTATATTTAATCTTTCCGAGCTTTGTAACGCCATCGACAAGCATAGCGATTTCTTTATTAAATTCCCGTTCAATATCTTCTAATGTAATTTCTGTATCTTCCACTACATCATGCAAGAAACCTGCCGATACTGTAGCCGGATCCATGTGTAAATCAACTAAAATACCTGCAACTTGAATTGGGTGAATAATATATGGTTCACCCGATTTTCTATATTGTTCGCTATGTGCATCGCGCGCATATTCATAGGCACGTGCCACTAGCTCAATATCTTCATCCGCTAAATATTGACTTGCTTTCTCGAGTACCTGTTCAGCTGTTAGTACCTGCTCATTTGCCATCGAATCACCTTTTATTGAAAATTGACTTTATCTTTATTAAGTGGAATAAATTATATTCTATCATTATAACCCAATGATTGTGAATTGTGAAAAGGAAAAGATTTTACTGACATTTCACCTTATTTTTTTGTGCAATTATACAAAAGTACCCGTTCCTCTCCAAGAGATTCACGGGTACTTTTTATCACCGTAGTTTTACCTATATAGCGATTAGTATTTTTCTAATACTAATACATCGTAACCATCTAACATTTTACGACCATCTAAGTAAGTAAGCTCTACTAAGAATGCAATTCCTGCTACAACTCCGCCAAGTTCTTCAACTAGTTTAATTGTCGCTTCGATTGTTCCACCTGTAGCCAATAGGTCATCTGTAATTAATACACGTTGACCTGGCTTAATTGCATCTTTATGGATTGTTAAAACATCTGTTCCATATTCTTTACCGTAGTCAACTGTAATTACTTCACGTGGTAATTTCCCTAATTTACGAACTGGTGCGAACCCTAATTCTAATGCATAAGAAACTGGGCAACCGATAATAAAACCACGCGCTTCTGGCCCTACTACAACATCAATGTCTCTTTTTTTTGCATAAGCAACGATTTCATCTGTTGCTGCTTTGTATGCTTTTCCGTCGTTCATTAAAGGTGTAATGTCTTTGAACACAATACCTTCTTTCGGATAGTCTGGTACAATTGCGATATGTTGCTTGAAATCCATATTTCTGAATCCTCCTCAGATATAAAAGGTTTGTAAATGCAAATCCTTTACCCTAACTGTTCTACTTATTTATGATTACGAATCGTTTCAAACCATGTATATAGTTGCTGATATGTGCTATAAACCAATTCTTTCTCTAATTGTAAGTGGTTCATTTTCTCACGATATGTGTTCGATTCAATTAAATCACGCTTTTGTTTTTTTTCTGCCATAAAAATGACACCGTCTTTTATTGTAACAAATTCTAACTCAAAAAACACCTGTGTCATGAAATTTACTGTATCTTTTGACCAACCTTTATGACGACACAGTTGTTCCCCATATTGCTTTAAAGAAAATGGTGTTTTTTGGCTTAAGAAAGAATAGTACCATTTAAAGTGTTCCCTCGTTGGGACTGTACTAAATAAATGATTGTTCTCTTGATAGAATAGCGTGTAAATTCGAGATGGAAATCCTACTTTAAATAAATCACGCAATTCATCTGTTCCTTTCGGCAAATCGAGTAACACAATATATTGATCATCTAAATGCGTTACCTCTGATGCATGCACGAGCTGTTCTTTATAACCTTCTAAAGAAAACTTATTCAATACCTCTTCAGAAAAATACACCATGGTTATTTTTTCTTTCGGAAGTTCTGCTAAATTTGCTTCTACATTACGCATACTACGCCAGTCAAATAATTGCCATGCCTCTACAGCAATATCTTGCACCATTAATTGCGGCTTTTTAAAGTTATTCCATTCATTAATGGACGCTTCTCCTACTACAGAAACCTTCGCAACTGGAGAGATTTCTTTCGCATAAGCACCAAATCCAAATCCAATTGTATCCAGTGTTGCTTGTCCATCACGAAGAGCCATTTTTAAATGCGAGCCATCAGATCCAATTGCACGGATACTTTCTAAGTCAGCATCTTTCACCGCAATACGCGGTTTCGGATTTCCTACGCCAAATGGCGCTAACTTTTGCATCTCCTCAATCGCGGCAAGCGTTACATCCTCTACTTTACAAAATGCATCCACTGCTGTAATCGGAATAAAATCTTCTTCTGTTAAAACTGCATCTGCTTGCTCATTTAACCTGCGTCTTAATTCATCCACATCATTCATATTAAGCGTCATTCCCGCCGCCATCGGATGACCTCCGAAATGCGGTAACAATTCACGGCAATCTGAAAGGTTTGCAAACAAATCAAATCCTGCAATACTACGAGCCGATCCCTTTGCTGTTTCTTTATGAGGATCAATGCTTAATACAATCGTCGGACGATAAAAACGTTCAACTAACTTAGAAGCGACAATTCCAATTACCCCTGGATTCCAACCTTCTTTTGCAAGGACTAATACTTTATTTTCTTCCGGCGGGAATTTATTTTCGACTTCAGCGATAGCTTCTTCTGTAATTTGCTTTACAATATCTTTTCGAAGTGTGTTCAGCTCATCAATTTCTTCAGCTAGCTCTTTCGCTTCCTCTGGATCTTCTGATAATAAAAGGTGTACAGCAGGTGTTGCATCTTCCAAACGACCAACTGCATTAATACGAGGTGCGAGTGAGAATCCGATGCTTTCTTCTGTAATTTCGCTTTGCGAAACGTTAGCAACTTTAAATAACGCCTTTAAACCGATATTTCGAGTCATTCGCATATGCTTCAGTCCACGCTGTACTAACAATCTATTTTCACCGTGAAGCGATACTAAATCGGCTACCGTACCGATTACTGCAATTTCTAATAAATGCTCTGGTACACGACCCAAAAGTGCATGTGCAACTTTAAATGCAACACCAACACCCGCTAAATAATGAAACGGATAAACACCGCCTTCTAATTTCGGATGAATAATCGCAAATGCCTCTGGTAACTCTGGTGGCGGCTCATGATGATCTGTAATAATAAGATCTATTCCAAGTTCCTTCGCTACCTTCGCTTCATGTACCGCTGCGATACCAGTATCGACAGTAATAATTAGTGAGAACCCTGCACTGTGCGCCCAACGAAACGCCTCTTCATTTGGCCCATAGCCTTCAGTAAAACGATTTGGAATATAAAACTCTACTTCTGCACCTAATTCTTTGAGAGCAAGATATAACACAGTCGTACTACTTACTCCGTCCGCATCATAATCGCCAAATATTAATATTTGTTCTCCATTTTCAATGGCCTTTTTCACACGTTCTACAGTCCGATCCATTCCTTCAAGTAAAAATGGATCATGAAATTCTTGATCTGCTGTATTTAAAAAGTCTACAATCTTATCTTCTGTATTTAAGCCTCTTCCGAGAAATAATGAAGTCACAAGAGGTGATAGTTGCAATTTATTTGCTAATTCACTCACTAGTTCCTCATTATATTCTTTTTCTTTCCAACGCGTTTTCGGTTGTAACACGAAATCACCCCTTAACCTATCCATTATACAAGACAGATTAAGGGGTGACAATATAATGCAAACTACGATTCGATATCTATATAATTAAATATCCGTTATGTTTAATTTGGAGAATACGGATTAATATGTACAAAAACATTTTGTACGTTATCTTGTTTCATAAGTTTTTCTTTTACATGTTTTCCGATGCGGTGACCTTCTTCTACAGTGATATATGGATCTACAGATACTTTAATATCAACAATAACATAGTGGCCATGTTCTCTTGCATATAAAGAGCCGATTTTTTTCACACCTTCCACTTGAAAAACTGCCTCCCTAAGCGGAACAACATCTTCTTCATGCAGAACATGATCAAGCGTTGCATGAATAGCTTCTGCTCCAATACTCCACGCCATCTTAGCAACGAGAACTGAGACAAATAATCCCGCAATTGGATCGGCATATACAAGCCAATCTATACCTAACTTACCGCCGATAATAGCTGCACAAATGCCGATTAAAGCTGCAATTGAAGAAAACACATCCGAACGATGTTCATATGCATTTGCAATAATTGCATCACTATTTATCCTCTTCCCTAATCGATATTTATACTGAAACATCCCTTCTTTCATTACAATCGAAAGAATAACTGCAAAAATCGTAATTCCTTTTGGTGGTTCTAAATCTTGTGAAAAAGCTTTTATAGACGAAATCGCTATCTCTAGTCCAACAATAAATAATAATACCGCAACAATAATCGCTGAAATCGATTCCGCTTTACCATGACCATACGGATGATCTTCATCAGGCGGTTGCTTTGCTGCTCGTAATCCAAAAAGTACAGCTAACGAGCCAATTACATCTGATCCAGAATGCACCGCATCCGCTAAAAGTGCCTTACTGTTTCCAATATAACCGATTACCGCTTTTACAATCGCTAATATAATATTACCAACGATTCCGACAATAGCACCAAACTCGGCCTGTTTAAAACGTTCATCTTTTTCCATAATTAAAATCCCTTCTTTTCTTAACCTCTCTTTTTATCCCGCTTTAACGAGCAGTAAGACTCCCACTGATTAAAGTTTCACTTTATTGTAACAAAAATAAAGATAACATCACCACTTTCTTCCATTTATCTCCCCTTAAAAAAGGCGCTACTTTATTGTGTCCGCAAACGAAAAAGAGATGCCTCATATAGAGACATCATCTTTTTATATGTTTTATTTTTTATACTTGCGGTTCAGATACTTCTTTCTCAACCTTCTTCTTGTTTTTGCCCTTTTTCAAACGGCGGTTTTCAAGCATTAACCAAATTTGAGAAGCAACGAAAATAGAAGAGTACGTACCTACAACTAATCCAATTAATAATGCAAGCGAGAAGTTACGCAGTGATTCACTACCGAAAATAAGTAGTGCAATTACTGGGAATAACACTGTTAACACTGTATTAATTGAACGACCAATTGTTTGGCGAATACTTGAGTTTACGATTTCTTCTAAATCTTTTATATCGCGAACTCGTTTTTTCTGTTTGTATAACTCACGGTTTCTATCAAACGTAACGATTGAGTCATTGATAGAGTAACCAATAATCGTTAATATCGCAGCGATAAACGTTAAGTCTACCTCTATATGGAAAAGACTAAACATAACAATCATAACGAACGCATCATGTAACAATGCGATTACCGCAGATAATGCATATGTAAAGCGGAAACGAATACTTACGTATAAGATGATAACCAATGAAGCTATCAGAACCGCGATGAATGCATTTCGTGCAATCTCTTTACCGATTGTCGGTGAAACTGTACTTACGTTTGGCTCTGTACCGTATTTATCGTTAAAGAATGTTTTTGTTTTCGCAATTTCATCTTTTGATAGAACACCTAACGTACGAACTGCGAAACCTTTATTATCATTACCAGTCGGTACAATATTTTCTTCTTTCACATCAATCTTCAGTTCGTTGAAGTCTTTATGAACGTCAGACACAGTAAGTGCTTGTTTTGATTGCAAGTCAATACGTGTACCACTTGCAAAGTCAATTCCAAGGTTCATTTTGAAAATCGGTAATATAATTGCCCCAGCAATTACAACTACAATTGAGAATAAGAAAAATTTATGACCGATATTTACGAAATTAATACGATCAAATCTCGTCGGTGGATGTACTGCACCTTTTGTTAATGGAATAATATCCTTTTGCTTAACACCAAAGTAAGATAGTTTCTTATCAAAGTAACGGCTCTTTACAAGTAAACCTAGTAAGAAACGAGTACCGAATACGTTCGTAATGAAACCAACTAAAATACTTACGATTAAACTTGTTGCGAATCCTTTTACAGAGCTATTACCGTAAGCGAATAATACACCAGCTGCTGCAATTGTTGTAATGTTCGCATCTAAAATTGTCGATAATGAACGATGGTTACCAGCACGGAATGCTGACATCATCGACTTACCAATTTTAAGCTCTTCCTTCAATCTCTCGTACGTAATGATATTCGCATCAACTGCGATACCAACCCCGAGCACTAATGCCGCAATACCCGGTAACGTAAGAACTGCATGCATCCAGTTAAAGACAAGTAATGTAACGAAAATGTATAAACCTAACATAATAACCGCTACAAGTCCTGGTAAACGGTAGAATACAAGCATGAATAAGAAGATAATAGCAATGCCGATCGCACTAGCGAAAATCGTTTGCTCTAATGCTTGTTGACCAAATTTCGCTCCAACAGATGTTGAATACATTTCTTTTAAATCAACAGGAAGTGCACCTGCATTTAATAAAGATGAAAGTTCTTTCGCACTTTCAACTGTAAAGTTTCCACCTACGATAGATACTTCAGCTTGGTTAAATACTTGGCTTACTGTTGCTGCTGATAAAAACTTCGGATTCGGTTTTGCAGATTCTGCTTTATATGAATCTTTTCCTTCTTCAAAATCAAGCCAAATTACCATTAAATTCGTTGGTGGTGGCATTTTTGAAATCTTTTCAGTTACTTCACGGAATTTTTCAGCGCTTTTTAGTGTAAGACCTACGCTCGCACGGCCTTGCTCATCAAATGTTTGCTTCGCTCCGCCGCCTTTTAAATCCGTTCCGTCCATAAGAAGGTTATCATCCACATCACGGAATGTTAGTTTCGCTTGTGTTGATAACATTTCACGTGCTTTTTGCTGATCTTGTACACCAGCAAGCTGTACACGAATTCGATCTTCCCCTTCGATTTGAATGTTCGGCTCACTTACACCAAGAACATTGACACGATTTTCAAGAGCACCTACTGTACTTACAAGTGCATCACGATCGATTTTATCACCTTTTTTGGCTGGTTTTACTTCATACAGAATTTCAAAACCACCGCGAAGGTCTAGTCCTAGACTAATTCCTTTTGCTATGTCTTTTCCTGCCGCACCAATTACTCCACCAATTAATAAAACGATGAGGAAAAAGGCGGCAATTCTTGTACCACGCTTTGCCATATGTACCCTCTTTCTGCTACTAACACTTTCAATAAATCTCTTACGATTTATTTTTGCACGTGTGCATACGCCTAGTTAGTAGACTTACTTTCTATAAAATACATGTATTTTCGCTAGTTCATCACTAGCTGTGTCGGTAAGCTTTTCACAATACCTACACTTTCATTATTTATTTTTTCTCTTCACTACCTCCTTTATATATAATCTTAGACATAATTAATTCCTCTTTATCAATACCTATCATTATACTGCAAAAGGAAGAACAAACCAATTACAGTCGGTTATTTATTTTCATATTCATCAAACGACCAAAGTGGTGCTTGATATGCTTCAACAGTTAAATAATTCATATATTCATTAGTACTTACTCTTAATACATCATTTACTAATTCATATAACCTAACATCACTGTCTATCTTTTTCCACTTTTTCGCCTTGAGAAACTTCCAAATATCATTATCTGTCACTCGGTCGTAACCGAACATTTGAAACTCTTCTACTTTACTTTCTAAAACGACTTGTAACTGTCCGCGGTATGATTCTACCAAAGCCTCTTTATCCAACATATATAACATCTCCTTCTTATTTCAGCACGAAAAGTCGCTTTTAATCCCGCTCTAATGGACAGTAATAACTTCTTTCAAGAGTACCATTCACACTTTACTCTCTTAAATGCTTGTCATTCTTGTCTCATACGTGCATATAAATTATTGTAAATCATTCCATTGATTTTGAGAAGGTAGGAGAAGAGTATGACGAGACAAAGCTTTTTAAAAGGTGCATTTATTTTAATGATAGCTGGCTTTATTACAAAAATCCTTGGATTTATTAACCGCATTGTAATGGCACGTATTTTAGGCGAAGAAGGCGTTGGTCTTTATATGATGGCTGTCCCCACCTTCATTTTAGCAATTACACTAACACAAATTGGCCTTCCTGTTGCAATCGCAAAATTTGTAGCAGAAGCGGAAGCGGTGAACGATAAGCAAAGAGTTAAAAAAATATTAACTGTCTCGCTAGCCGTTACATCCGTTATTAGTATCATTTTAACAATTGGGATTATGCTACTCACACCTATTTTAGCAAAAACATTATTAACAGATGAAAGAACTTACTATCCATTAATGGCTATTTTACCTGTCGTTCCAGTTATTGCAGTTTCTTCTGTTTTACGTGGTTATTTCCAAGGGAAACAAAATATGAAGCCGAGCGCTTATGCTCAAGTCATAGAACAAGTTGTCCGCATTACAATTATCGCTGTATGCATTCGGTTATTTTTACCTTACGGCGTAGAATATGCTGCAGCCGGTGCCATGCTATCAGCTGTTCTTGGCGAAGTTGCATCTTTATTATTTTTACTTACTTTATTCCAACGCGAAAAACATTTATCTATACGTTCTGGATTTTTCACTACTGTAAAGGAGAGCAAAAATACATTTTATTCCCTTATGGACATTGCATTACCAACTACAGGAAGCCGTTTAATTGGTTCCGTTTCTTATTTCTTTGAACCTATCGTCGTTATGCAAAGCTTAGCGATCGCCGGCGTTGCTGCTTCTGTCGCCACTCAGCAATACGGTATATTAAACGGATATGCGTTCCCGCTTCTATCACTGCCAGCCTTTATTACATATGCTCTTTCTACAGCACTCGTCCCATCAATTAGCGAGGCAATGGCAAAGAGACAACACAAATTAGTGGAACACCGATTACAACAAGCGCTTCGAATTTCCTTAATAACCGGCGGATGGTCAGTCGTTATATTATATGTATTTGCTTCTCCAGTTTTAACTCTCATGTACGGATCAGACAACGCGGCCGCGTTCATCCAGCTTCTTGCACCTTGCTTTTTATTTCATTATTTCCAAAGTCCCCTTACATCTGTGTTGCAAGCTTTAAACTTAGCACGCGCTGCTATGATGAACACCTTTATTGGCGCTATCGTAAAATTAATCGTTATTTTTGCACTCGCTTCACGCCCAGAGTTCCAAATGATGGGGGTTGCCCTCGCCATCGCAGCAAATATAGTAACCGTAACATTCCTTCACTACGCCACTGTTTTAAAGAAAATTGCATTTACCATTTACGCAAAAGACTATATTTTCGGCGGAATTGCTATCGGGATTGCTGGTACCTTCGGTTTTTATCTTCATAAGCATATCGTTTTTTCTCATTCACTTGGCGTACAAACATTATGGGAAATCACCTTAACAACAATCGTTTATATCGTGCTCCTCTTCGTTTTCAAACTCATTCGAAAAGAAGAATTAAGTCGTCTCCCTATCATTCGGAAACTTTCATTTTTGAAGTAAGCGGGCTTGCCATTCAAAATGGTAAGCCTCTAATTTTCTTTCAAATCAACAAAAAATTGTCCATTTTGAAAACTACAATATACAATCTGTTTCACATCTTTATAACCTAAGTTATTCAATTTCTCAACGAGCCACTCATTTGTATGCTCAATCATTTGCAAATGATTGTATTGAATTTCTCCATCAATAATTAGTGGGAGTGTAAAAATTGGTGTATCATTTTTGCTCTTTTTACTTTTTTGTTTTTGAAAGACAGATAACTTTCCAGATGGTTCTAAAATAGCGTATTCTACATCACGCACATCACCGATTCCTTGCTCACGTAATTGCATCAATAAATCATCTATGTTATATCGCTGCTTCCGCATCTTTTTTTCATCAATTTTACCTGCATTCACAAGAATCGCAGGCTCCCCTTCTATTAAATGCCGAAAACGCTGGAACTTTAAAGAAATGACCGACAAAATGATTTGTATACACATTAGAAAAGTCATTGGAACTAATTGATGCCAAAGTGATTTATCTGTATTTTCAATTGCCACTACAGCCATTTCACCGAGCATAATGAATACAACCAAATCTAATACACTTAATTCTCCAATTTCACGTTTACCCATAAGACGAAAAATAATTAAAATGATTATATACAAAAGCATTGTTCGTCCGATTATTGATACCCATTCCATTTCTACACCCCCCTTTTTTACTTATAGGCTCCCCTACAAAAAAGAAACTAGTCTAACTTAAACAAAATGAAAATATGCTTGTATTAAAAAGGGGGAATGCATAATGGATGGAACAAAAAAATTATCGAGCGCAATCGGCTTCGGTATTATTACCCTATTAATCCTCGCATCTATTACAAGTATGATCATGGCTCTTTTATTAAAATTTACGAATATTAATGAAGGGACATTAGTAATTACTATTTTTATACTAGCCCTTCTATCTATGCTTATGTCTGGATTTATTGCTGGTAAAAAGGCACAAGGAAAAGGTTGGTTAGTAGGTTTCACTACAGGGCTCACATTCACTCTTCTCGTCTTTCTCGTTAACTATTTAGGCTTCTCTCAAACTTTATCGAACTCACAGTTACTCTACCAATTAGCATTAATGGGTGCGAGTACACTCGGAGGCATTTTCGGTGTAAATATGTCAAAACAAAATAAGTAAAAAAAGGCCCTGCACATTTCATGCAGGGCCTTCATCATTAGTTTTTCACAACTTCACGAATCGCATTGCGATCGAAAGTTAAGTGTGAACCACCAGATTTAACAACGATTTTCGTTTCGTCTACTGATTCGATTGTACCGTGTAAACCACCGATTGTTACGATAGCATCACCTTTTTTGATTTCATTTTGCATTTGAGCAACTGCTTTTTGACGCTTTTGTTGCGGGCGAATTAATAAGAAATAGAAAATCGCAAACATCGCAACAATCATAACGATATTCATCATACCTGCATTCATCTTGTGTTCCTCCTTTTAAATTATGTATTAGAAGTTTTTAGCATTCGGTTTATTAAAGCCATACTGTTCAAAGAACTCTTCGCGGAAATCGCCAAGACGGTCTTCACGAATAGCTTGTCTCACCTGCTCCATTAAGTTTAACAGAAAATGAAGGTTGTGATAAGACGTTAAACGAATTCCGAATGTTTCATCGCATTTCATTAAGTGGCGAATGTACGCACGTGAATAGTTTTTACATGTGTAGCAATCACAGTTCGGATCAAGCGGCCCGAAGTCTCTAGCGAATTTCGCGTTTTTCACAACTAGACGGCCTTCACTTGTCATACATGTACCATTTCGAGCGATACGAGTTGGAAGTACACAGTCAAACATATCAACACCGCGAATCGCACCATCAATTAACGAGTCGGGAGAACCTACACCCATTAAGTAACGTGGTTTATCATCAGGAAGAAGTGGTGTTGTAAACTCAAGAACACGATTCATAATATCCTTCGGTTCACCAACAGATAGACCGCCTATAGCATAGCCAGGGAAGTCCATTGAAACAAGATCTTTCGCACTTTGGCGACGAAGTTCTTCAAACTCTCCGCCCTGCACTATACCGAATAAACCTTGATCTTGTGGACGCTCATGCGCCTTTAGACAACGCTCTGCCCAGCGGCTTGTACGCTCTACAGACTTCTTCATGTATTCAAAAGTAGCAGGGAACGGTGGACACTCATCAAATGCCATCATGATATCTGAACCTAATGCATTTTGGATTTCCATTGCTTTTTCTGGAGATAAGAATAATTTATCGCCATTTAAGTGATTGCGGAAATGAACACCTTCCTCTTCAATACGTCGGAAATCACTTAAGCTAAATACTTGGAATCCACCTGAATCCGTTAAGATTGCACGATCCCAGTTCATAAACTTATGCAAGCCACCTGCTTCACGAATAATTTCGTGGCCTGGACGTAGCCATAAATGATACGTATTGCTTAAAATAATGCCAGAATCCATTGCTTTTAATTCTTCTGGTGACATCGTTTTAACTGTTGCAAGTGTACCAACTGGCATAAATGTTGGTGTATCAAATGAACCGTGTGGCGTATGTACTCGGCCTAAACGCGCACCCGTTTGTTTACAAGTTTTAATAAATTCATAACGAATTGCTGTCATAATTTACTCCTTTTATTTGTTTCTCATTTTAGCGTGAGATGCAACGAACATCGCATCACCGAAGCTAAAGAAACGATATTTTTCTTTTACTGCTTCATTATAAGCATGAAGTACATTATCTCTATTTGAAAATGCACTTACAAGCATAATTAATGTTGATTTCGGCAAATGGAAGTTTGTAATTAAACCATCAATTGCTTTAAATTCGTATCCTGGGTACATAAAAATATCTGTCCAGCCAGAAGCGGCGCAAAGCTTACCACTATGATCTGTCGCAATCGTCTCTAACGTACGAGTTGATGTCGTACCTACTGTAATAATACGTCCGCCGTTCTCTTTCACGCGGTTTAATAACGCAGCTGTCTCTTCAGACATATGGTAATACTCTGCGTGCATATGATGCTCTTCAATCGTATCTGCAGAAACTGGTCTAAATGTTCCAAGTCCTACATGGAGTGTAATGAACGCTAACCCCACGCCTTTTTGCTTCAATTTCTCGAGTAAATCTTCTGTAAAGTGAAGTCCAGCCGTCGGTGCTGCTGCTGAACCGATTTCCTTCGCATATACCGTTTGATAACGATCGCGATCTTCTAGCGTCTCTTTAATATATGGAGGAAGTGGCATTTCTCCAAGCTCGTCTAAAATTTCATAAAAGATGCCGTCATATGAAAACTCAAGTTGACGCCCACCTTGATCTGCTGTTCCAATGCAAGTTGCTTTTAACTTTCCTTCACCAAAAGAGATAACAGTTCCTTCTTTTACACGCTTCGCTGGCTTTATAAGCGTTTCCCACTTATCGCCTTCTTCTTGTTTCAAAAGAAGTACTTCAATGTGTGCACCTGTATCTTCTTTCACACCGTGCAAGCGAGCAGGCATAACTTTCGTTTCATTTAAAACTAAGCAATCCCCCTCATGTAAGTAAGAAAGAATGTCCGTAAAATGTTTGTGCTCAATATCTCCTGTTTCACGGTCTAACATCATCAATCTTGATGTTTCACGCTCTTCAAGCGGAATTTGTGCAATGAGCTCTTCTGGTAAATGAAAATCAAACAAATTAATATCCATAACTGTATCCACCTATTTCTTATTTGAATCGATTTATTATATACATAATAAAAGATAATACAATACTTAACACAATACATGTAATGATAGGAAAATAAAAGGTAACGTTACCTTTTTTCACAAAAATATCGCCTGGAAGCCTTCCTATGAACTTCCAAGCTAATCCAGCAACAATGAGCAAAATACCAGCTGTAATAAGCAGCTTTGGCATCTCCGTCATACTTTTGGCATCTCCATTCCGAAATGCTCGTATGCGAGCGGCGTTACGATCCGGCCTCTTGGCGTTCTTTGTAAAAAGCCAATTTGTAATAAATACGGCTCATACACATCTTCAATCGTATGCGATTCTTCCCCTATCGTTGCTGAAACAGTTTCTAATCCAACTGGACCACCGCGGAACTTTTCAATAATACCAAGCAGTAATTTATGATCGATATGATCAAGTCCTAATTTATCTACTTGTAATAGTTCTAACGCCATTTGTGTAATTTCCATCGCAATGGTTCCGTCACTGCGAACTTGTGCGAAGTCACGTACACGTCGTAATAGACGATTCGCAATACGAGGTGTACCACGGGCACGCCTTGCAATTTCTAATGCAGCTAACGAATCTATTTCAACTTCAAACACTTCTGCTGTACGTTCTACAATCGCAGAAAGCTGATCTACTGTATAGTACTCTAATCGTGAAAGTACACCAAAACGGTCACGAAGTGGTGCTGATAATGCACCTGCACGCGTCGTTGCCCCAACTAGCGTAAATGGAGGTAAGTCTAGACGTACAGAACGAGCTGACGGTCCTTTCCCAATAACGATATCAAGGCAAAAGTCTTCCATCGCTGGGTATAACACTTCTTCAATAGATCTATGCAAACGATGAATTTCATCAATAAATAATACATCCCCAGGCTGAAGTGCTGTTAATACAGCCGCTAAATCTCCTGGTCTTTCAATTGCAGGACCTGACGTTGTTCGAATGTTAACACCCATTTCATTGGCGATAATATTCGCAAGCGTCGTTTTACCAAGTCCAGGTGGTCCATATAAAAGTACGTGATCTAACGTTTCTTCACGCATTTTCGCCGCTTCAATAAAAACTTCTAAATTATGTTTCGCTTTATCTTGGCCAATATACTGACGGAGCGTCTGTGGCCGTAATGAATACTCTAAATCCGCATCTTCGTATCCAGATTCCCCTGAAAGGAGACGTTCGTCCATTATACTCACCTCTTACCATTTAGTAAAAGACTAAGTGCCTTTTTAATATATTGATCCGTTGTAAGTGATTCTTTTAATAATTCTGGTACAACGCGAGAAACTTCTCTCTCCGCGTAACCAAGTGCTCTTAGTGCTTCAAGTGCCTCATCAAGCTCAGTTGATGAACCTTTCTTCTGATCAAAACTTTCGGCATCCGAGAACAGGTCAACAAACGCATCTGGCACGACATCTGCTAGTTTTCCTTTTAAATCTAAAATCATTTGGCGCGCTGTTTTCTTTCCGACACCTGGGAATTTCACTAAAAACTTCTCATCTTCATGTTCAATCGCTTGCACGACCTGTCCTGTTTGACCAGAAGCTAAAATTGCAAGAGCACCTTTTGGTCCAATCCCCGATACACCTAACAATTTTGTAAATAATAAACGCTCTTCACGTGTTTTAAATCCGTAAAGTGCCATAATATCTTCTCTCACATAATGATATGTATAGACACGAATTTCTTGCTTACTTCTTTGAAATACATACGGATTTGGTGTGAAAATTTGATAACCAATTCCATTATGATCAATTACGACATATTCCGGTCCTACATACTCCACGTAACCTGTAACATATTCAAACAAAATACGATCTCTCCCTCTCAAATCATGTATTCCATTTTAACATATTTAACAATAGAAAAGCGAGACTGCCCCAACAAATGTTCTCTATTTGAAACTTCTGTTATTTTCCATTGACAGAAAGTATAAAGCACCTTAATATACAGTAGTCAATAATGATTATCAATATTAATTAAAGGGGTTACATCAGGATGAAACAAAGGCTATTTATTTTATTTACTATTATGCTAGTTGTTCTTTCTATTGTTGGCTGTTCTTCTCAAAAAGAAGAATCCAAAGCAAAAGAACAACCGAAAACAAAAGTTGTAAAACACGCTAAAGGGGAAGCTACAATTCCAGTAAATCCAAAGAGAATTGTTGACTTATCTGGATCAACAGAAGAGTTATTACTTCTTGGACATAAGCCTGTTGGTACAGCAAACACATATAAAGATAAAATCCAAAACCACTTAACAGACAAGCTAGACGGAGTAAAAGCAGTCGGCTGGTACTGGGCGCCTAAAGTTGACCTAGAGGCTGTTACTGCTTTAAAACCAGACTTAATTATTTTAAACAATCGTCAATTGAAAATTTATGATCAACTAGAAAAAGTTGCACCGACAGTTGTTCTAGAAACAAATTTAGAAGACTGGCGCGGTAAGTTTAAAGAAGTAGGTAAACTATTTGACGAAGAGAAGAAAGCTGACAAATGGATTGCAGACTACGATAAAAAAGCAGAGTCTTTATCTAAAAAAATTAAAGAAAAAACAAAAGATGAGAACTTTATGTTCGTTGCAGTAACACCACAAAACTTCCGTGTATACGGTAGCTTCGGATATGGTGACATACTCTTTAACGATTTAAAGCTTCCAGCAACAAAAGGTACAGATTTAAAACAAACGATGGCACAAGTATCACTAGAAGGTCTTGTTGCATTCCAGCCTGATCAAATGTTTATTGTAAACTTCGGCGGAGAAGCTGATAAAGTGTACGAAGACTATAAAAACAGTGCCGTTTGGAAAGATAATAAAGCAGTAAAAAATAATCACGTATATGAAGTATCAAATGAAGCCTTCAATACGAAAGCCTTCAATCCAATCGGAAAAGATATGCTAATTGATGAAATCGCAAAAGAGATTTTAGCTAAGAATAAATAAGAAAAAGCAGCTCACCCTGAGCTGCTTTTTTTCTTATTTTGCACTGCGTACTGCTTCATTTTTTCGATTGTCTTTACAAAACCTTCTTTTGATTTTATGCGAATACCACGTTTCAATTCCGCACGCTCATAACTTTCAAGCTTTTTCATATCAATTTGAAAGAAGGAATGGATCGCGTTATCACTTTTCGGTACCCCTTTGAAAATTTGCAATATCCCTTCCTCTGAAACACCAAAATAACCGCTCGTTTTCAGTAAAGGAGAAATATCCTCAACTTTCTTTTGTAATACGATTTGCACATCATCACGATCAACAAGTTGCCATTCTTTATATTGCTGCAAAAACTTTTCTAAATCCGCTACTTTTTCTGTCAGTATTTCCTCGCTTACTTCTCCATCAACATACATACGCTCTAATAAAATTGTAACTGCAGGTTCTTTTTCTGTTATTTCTGCCCTCACATCGGATCCATAAGCTAAGCAAAACATCATAACGAAAGCTTGCACTGCAATTAGTATCCATTTCATTTCCGTTCACCTCTTCTAGGCAAAATCATACTTTCATTTGTAGCTTTTCCGGAAATGGGGGTTTTATCCAACAACCTTATTTCATTCGTGCACAATAGTTTTTTCTATTGCGAAGACCGATTCACAATAACCTTCTTATATTTCATTGCACTTTTTCCACAATTGCACCACTAATCCAGCCAATATTTCCATCTGGCAGCCTTACTTTTAACCACGTACGTTGTTCATTATCACTATCTTGAACTTGTACATTCTCTTCTAAATACACAAGTTCAACCCCAGGAGAGACAGCTTCTACAACTTCTGCATCAATTCGAGCTTCTTGACGCACATTTCCTCCTTCCATTTCATCCTTCACTTTTAGTATTGTCTTCCCTTCACTACTCGCGCTTAGTGTCTGCGGATCAAAACCCAAAGGAATTAAATGTTCTTGAATCAATTTATTTTCAGATTCGTATACTTTTAAAGTATACGAATTAGTAGGAAATACATATATTAAAATAGGAATTATAACTATGCAAACTCTCATTGTTATCTTATATTTATACTCTAATCTCACTATAAAACTAATGAATTTCAAAGCATACATCTTTATATATTCAAAACCCTTATCGATAATACTTATTAATAATTCCGCGATACTAAAAACAGCTGAGACACGTTTTCCTTTTTGTCTTCTTTTACGCATAGTAGCACTAATAAATCTAGTAATCCCATTTACTAATTTTTTAATACACCACTCAAGCAAACCTAAAATTTTCTTACTCGCATAAGGGAAAAGATAAAAAATCAAATACTTCCCGATAAACATGATTAAAAATAATATAATAGCAAATCGAATAGGTGCTGCTATAGGTATAGAAAGTAAAAATATGTATGATTTATAAAACCATTCTAATAACTTATCCATCTAATCTCTCTTTCCGCTTAAACTCTGATGTTTCTCCTAATTTACCCCACTTAGCTTTTTCCAACATATCAGCTTCTGATGAGACAAAATCTTTTCCTGAATTAATTTCATTCAATGTCTGTACTATTTCCCTAATTCGTGGCGCATCTTCACCTTTTTTGACCATATCTTCTATTAAATCCTGCATTCTGTTTTCTTTCTCCCGATTTTTTTCGCGCTCCTCTTGTTCTTCTTGTTGTTTTCGCTCATATCCTTTCATAATAAATATTGTTCGCTCTTCTTCAGAATTAAATACTCCCGCCTCTCCGTACTTTGCCATAAAGTGCACAAGATTTTCAAGTTCTCCTTCTTTTCTCAAACGCTTTTCTTCTTGCTCATCTTTAATTTTCATTTTCCTTTTAACTCTTTCACGCGTTTCATGCCCTAACTCAACATCTACTTCCAAAGCTTCAACTGCTAAACCATATTCACCAAAAACCCTATTAAATTTACTATCATTTTGCAATCCTTTTAGTGCTCCATTTACCGCCCTAATTTGATCAATTGGATAGTCTCTCGTAACCTCTTTTATAGAATAAAATAACAATTCATCTAACATATTAATAGAATTTACAATCCCTCTTCTAACTATAATTTCTGGATTACCAACATAATAACTAATGCGCATTCTAATTAAAAATGCATTTTGACCATCTTCACACATTACCTCTTTATGAAACGTATAACTATACACACTTGTATCTACCTCATAAACAGTATGGTATTTTCCATGTTTCAATTCACTATTTAATGCATAATCTCCATTTTGCACAACAAGACATTCACCTTCATTATTTGTATATACAAGTGCTAACACTTGCGTTGAAGGTTCTTGTTTCCCCCAGAATTTCACTTTGGCCGGTTGTCTAGATTTAATAAATGTCATTTTTTCTCTCCCTCTGGATTTCTATAATTTCAGGAATTACAGGACTAATAATATAGTGTTGTTCAGACTCAACAAGTCGTTCTAGAATAATTCGCATTTTCGTTTCTATTCTATCGCCACCTTCAATAAACAACTCTTTCATAAATTGACATAAATCCTGATGTACCTCTCCTCTGTTCTCCAATTCTTTAAATAAGTTTTGAATCCATTTTGTCGTATTAATTCTCGTTTCTTCATTCTGTAAACATTCACTGATAATCGGAACTAAACTCATACTTCGTATATGTTTATTTGTAAACAAGTAAACAAGCACATCTGGTGAAAGTGTACAAATCAATGAAATAACTAACTCCAGTAATTCCCTTTGCTTATTCGTACGTAACGATTCTTCTTGTACCCAACTTCTCAAGAATGTAAATAACGCTCCGTGATATCCCGTTTTATTTTCACCTAGTCTAAATAAGTTTTCAATGCTCTCCCATGCTATATCCTGTAAAGCTACATTTGATTTATTAAATATCTCTTTTAACCCTGCCAAAGCTTGTGGATACATCATCATTCCAATTTTTGTTCCATACACTCTTGCAGCGGTTTTCTTGAAATTATAATTATTACTTGCAGTCCAGTAGCGTAATACACGTGACACTAGGACCATATTATCTTTATCTTGCAACAATAAAAGAAATAGCTGGATAACTTTCATATTGTAAATATATTTTTTCTGCCCAGCCCAATTAGAAATAGTCACATTATAAATAAATAAAAAGTCTTCTTTACAGAGCACCGCTATCATCTCTAAAATCCGCTTATTTATTTGTTTGTTAGAGCCCATTGCTTCTTCCATTAACCACTTCATAAATACATTTTTTAACTCAGGAGTAAAATAAGATTTCCAGGATTCTAACAATATAGCTCTAGCATCCTCTTCATACTTAAATTTTGCACACTTTGTTGGTAGGACACCTAGATGTGAATATGTTTGTGCATGATATAAAACTCCTCCAAGTTGCTTAATCTCTTGCTTCACTGGAGTCGTCAAAGCGCTTCCTACTTGAACTTCATCTTTTATCTCCAGTTCTTGTTCTAGCATTTTACGTAAACGTCCTGCAGACTCTCCAATGAATTGATACTCCATACCATTAAATATAGATAACGCTAGAAGCATCGTATATTTTCGTATCCCTGCATTTTCATGTAATAAATTTTCAATTCGCTCATTGATATTCTGTCTTAAAACAGCTAACAAATCATCTTCTTGCATTTTACCGTTTAATAAGCACAATACTCTCTCTGAAAAATACTCTGCATCTCTCGGAACAAATACTAAATCTATATATTGTTTAATTTCATTCTTTTTTAATAGATGATTAACTTCCTCTATCTCTGAATCTATTTTATTTAAAAGCCTTACATGTTTCTTTATTATTTGTTCCTTTTCATTAGGAATTGGGCAAAACTTCATATATTTTTGTATGTCATTGTTTATTTCTTCCCTATCAATATTAACTGTAATAATGAAGTAGCTATTATGGTTCTTTAAAGAATCTATCATCTGTTTTATTACAGGATCTTTCAATCCTTGTAAGGAATCATATGTAATATGATCGATAATAAATACCGTACTTTCCTTTAACATTGTACTCGCTAATTCTTTCCAACTCATGTCCGGGAAAAATTGATACATGTTTTCTATATTTAACTCATTCGCAAGCGCAATTGCAGTTGTATATTTTCCAATGGCCTGTTCATTATGTAAAAATAAAATGTGATTCTTTTTTAACTCCTGCAAACATTCACTAAAGTTAGAAGTTCTTTCATATATATTACTAATTTTATCAATTTCACTGTCTTTAATTGCAAACAGTTTATTTGACATATTCAAAGAAAAACTTGTTCCTTCTTCTTTAGAAATATCGCTAGGAATCATTTCGTAATAAAGCTCTGATTCATTTACAGTGGACTCTAAACTATCGTAAGCTAAACTTTCCTTTATTTTCACAATAAGTTCATCTGCGTGCTCCTCTATTTCCCCAACTGCTGCATCAAACCAACTTATCTTTTTTATAAAATATTCAAAAAATCTACCTAACTTACTATCATCTACTCGAAACGGGATAATCCTTTTCTTATAATCAAATGCTAGTTCTACTTCATTTTCTACATGTTTAGATTGTCTAGCATTCTCTGAAAGAATAAGTAGTACACAACTACACTCTTGAAGACCTTGTACGATATGTTCACTATATACTCCCCCAACCGGAATATCTTTCGGGGCAAACCAATATTCTATTTCAGCATCAGTTAATTTACTACATAACATATCAGCAATACTTGCATCTTTTGTAGAATAACTAATAAACACCTTTTCCATTTTTATCCCCTATTCACTAAAGTTTTCTTTTCGCTATCTGAACATAACAACTTCACGATACCTGCTCCTTCTTTTTCCAGCCCCATAATGAACAAGTATTGTTTAATTTGTTCTAATGTTGATTGCTTTTCAAAAGTATTCGGCTTCCCTAAGCGAATCGCACGCTTCATCAACCTTTCACTCGCTTCATAACGATCATGAATAAGTTGTACTTCAGCTAAAGTACTGTAATACCACCATGACTCCTCGTTATATTCAGACCACCGATTCCAAATATAATTCGCGAAAGTAAAGCAATCTGTTAATCCTAAAATTTTTTGTATGTACACTGCATTAATTGCAGGATAAAAATCTTCAGGATTAACACGAAACGCCTCTAAATATAAATCTAAAGCCTTCCGTAAATCTGAAAAGTTAATACTCTCTCTATCTAATAAACAATCTTCTTTATATAAAGCCCTACGTTTAAATTGCGCCGCTAACATTGCTAAAGCGTCAGAATCTATTCTATTCTCCTTTAATAATGCATGCATCAAATTAGCTGCTTCATCATAGTTCCCCATACGAGTCAAACAGTTCGCCTTTAACTTCACTAATTCTTTATCCTCCATAAATGGGTAAAGATTAATTTCATTCACGACCATAGACCATGTTTCTACTTTTTTTATGTACATAAGTGCTTTATCATATACACCAAATTTTTTATATACTTTGGCTAACTCAAGAAGGAATGGTCCGCTATACGTATCAAAATTATATTTCTCTTGGAGTATCAATAACTCATCCTTATCTCTAGTTGAAATAACTTGTTGTACTACGTCTCTTTCTTGTACATCTATCACTTGAGGACGTGGCGGAATCGCCTCTTTTAAATTATATTTAAAAAACAAATTGGTAACATTCCACCCTTCATCTTTAGCTGAATATAATCTATGTAAATGCTGTTCTCCGAATTTTTTTGCTAATTGAACATCACCTAAATCTTCAAAAAACACCGCTTCCATTTCATTAAATTGCTTATAAGCCTGTACAAAGTCTTCTGTAATATAAATCTCTCCTGGAAATGTAACTGGCTCAATTCGAGCAGCTCGATTAATATGTTCTCCAACTGCATTTTTTCGATTATTTAACATAGGATCCTCGAAAATATATACCTCACCATAGTGCCCTGCAATGCGAGGCGTCATACTTAATTTGTGCTTGCGGAAAAATTTTTGATATTCCAGCATTAAAGAAACAGCATCTTCTCCATTTTCAAATAAAGCAATAAACGCATCTCCCCATGTATTCCATACTATCGCTTTATCCTTATACGACCGAATAGATTCAACAAGTAATTTTAAATAGTGTTCATAAAAATTTTTGAACTCTTGTTCATTCATTTTTGAAAAACCTTTCAAGTCAGAGAAAACAATAAACTTAGATCCCTTTTCCAAGATTCTATCCCTCTTTTCAAATTAACTTCTGATTATAGATTAACAACCCATATAACTTTAAAATTTTCCGGAGCATCAATAAGAGTACGTATATGTCTTCTTCTGTTGGTCTATTCTCTCCTATTAAAGTTGCAGTCCTATGAATAGCTGGGTTACCAAACGATCTCAATCCATACATATACTGACTCATACTTCGGTTTAATACATTATTATTTTTAATATTTCTTAAGTTCATATCAAATAATTCTGTGCCAGTCCCTGTTAGCTCACAAAGATTCTGACAAGTATTTTCAGCAAATTTCCTTCCAAATGCTGCAAGAGTTTCAAACTGTATTTCATTTACACGTTGTAACGCTGTTCTTAACGGGAGAAATGTGTCCTCCCAAAAAGCATCAGACTTAGGAATAGAATCCAATATATTTAACAATTCCTTTTGAATTTGATCCATCTCTTTAGAATAATGCAGCGGAATAATCGAACGCCCTAACACTTGATTCAGCGTTGCATTCCAAATCTCAACGTCCTCATCCAAATAAATACAGTAATAAATCGTCTTTGTATATTTAGACTTTTTTAACCAACGTGTTGCATGCTCAAGTAACGTTGTAATCTCAGCACTATAGTTTCCTACCAATCCCTTCCTACCAATAACCGGAAGAGCGATGGAAGAAAAACGATATCCCGAAAATTCTAATGCTGCTAGCGTGGCAAATACTCCTTCGATTAATTCTTCATATTCTTCTTTTGAAAATAATATATCGTGTGTTCTATTAAAATTAATCGTTAATACAAATTTATCCTGTTTGCCTTCTTGAAGAATCGTATAACCAATAAAAACTTGGTCGTTGACATGATAAAAAGGATCAATCTTTAATGTATCTATATTCATCCTCTGCCTAATACTTTCTACTAGCTCACCATATATTTGACCACTTTCATTTTTATACGTAGTAATGACGATGGCACCGTCCCCACTACTTTCTAACAAATCACCTTTACACAACAAAAAAGATCGATCACCAAAGGTTGAATCAACTATTACACGATTTATAATATTCATTCCACGTTCATCCTTTTGGGCAACATTTTATTTAAAAATTTGATAACTCTTAAAAGAGTAAAATACATAATAGCAATATCATCTTTTTCCAAAGTTTTCGGCCCATATAATGGAGTATTATCTCTACCGTCTTCATTATACTCGTATAGTATAATAAAATGATTAATCATCCATTCTTCTACTACTTTATTCCTTTTAATCTCTATTATATTCTTCCTAAATGATGAAACAGGCATTCCTGCAATTCGGCATATATCCTTATTTATTTCAATGATTAAACTTCTACATAAAACTGCTACATTTCTACTAGAATCTTCTCTTTTTTCTAGCTCTTGTTTTATTCCATTTAATTTACTAGTATAAAAATCATTTTTTACGGAAATATTATTTATTTCACTTACAATTTTTTTTCGTAAATTTCGAATTATTTCATCAAAATCCGGAGCAATATTCGTGCCTTTCAATGCTTTTTCCAAAGAATTCATCCACACATCATTATCTTGTTGCACATATAAAAAATATGATAATTTTTCACAACAGGATGTGTCTCTTAACCAATTTGTTGCATACTGGATCATCATATTTATAGCTACTAAATGATGTTCAGTCTCTATTCCTTTTCTACCGATAACAGGTAAACAAACATCCTTTAGCTCAAACCCTTTATATTCTAGTAATGTTAATGCTAAAAAACATCCCTTGATGTATTCTTCTAGTAAATCTAAGGAATATCTCGTTCCCTCTTTTTTATTTGTATGAAGAATTAAAAATGTTTTATTTTGTTGTTTCTGATTAATGATACCAATCCAGCCTCCACTGGAAAGTGATAATAGCTTCCTCTCTTTCGAAGTAGAAAGAGAAAATTTATTGTCAAATGCTTCGTACAATTCACCACTTTCATCTAATGACAAGCCATGTGCAATAACAAAAAAAACAGTGGCCTTAGCTTGCGACATATCTCCTTTATAAATAAAGAAGGAACGCTTCCCACTCGGAACATCCACAGTTAATTCATGTAACAACAAACGCTCTTCCAGATTTTCCAACATCGATTTCACATCCAAATATCTAGTTTCAAAACACTCCAAATTCTTTTCAGTATGCTATACTTCCACTAATTACTAACAACATTTTAGCATAACTTTTCACAAAATGTTCATTTTTTGGAGGGACCTATATGAAAATATATCCATTAGGAGTAGGACAAGGATTTTCAACAAAATACTTTCACAATAACTACATTATTTCAATTTCAAATACGAATATCTTAATTGATGCTGGTACGACTTTAAGATTCAGTTTAGAAGCTAGTCCATATACATATACTGATATTGATTATATACTTCTCACGCATTTTCATTTCGACCATATCGGTGGGCTAGAAGAGTTCCTTCAAAGACGTTATTGGTCAACCACAAGCAAACAAAATCACAGAAAACCACAGATTATTATTAAAGAATGTCAATTTAAACAACTTGAATCTCTTCTCTCTCCAGGTTTATGCAATCAAAATTTAACTTTACATGATTACTGCGATATTCATACGTTGAGCGATGAACAGTCGTCTTTAACAATTGAAAATACAATTGAAATTAAATTCATTGATACAACAAATTTCCACTGTGAGGATATGATAAGTTTCGCACTACAAATCTATGATTTAAGCAAACAACAAAACATCCTATTTTCATCTGATATAAAGAAATTAAAAAATAGCAATTTAAAAGAACAAATAAACCAAGAAACCGTAGCCATTTTTCAAGATGTAGATTTAACTTACAATCCAGTCCATGCACACTTAACAGAGGTACTATCCTATTATCCCGACGCTTATAAACCTATACTTTACGCAATGCATTATCCCGATTATGCACCAAATACTTTCTCTCAATACAACCTTTCATTTGTACAACAAGGAATCCCAATTATGTATTAAAAAAAGGTAGAACAGCTACTTTCACTTTGCTGTTCTACCTTTTCTTTATTTCATAACCAAGCGCTAAAATCACTTTAATTGTCTCTAATGAAGTTCTTCGATCATAGTTTTTCTCGATTTCTGAAAGCTCTTCATAAGGTATTAAACAAGGATGTTCTTTTTTATCTTCATCTCTTTTTTCTCCGTACTTCCAACCTTCTTGCAATCTTTGATCCGCCCAAACTTCATGTGTATTTTTAGAAATTAACTCTGTAAGTTCCTGAATATCTTTCGGAATCTCAACATTTGATGTATCAATTGCTTTTGGCTTATATGCCATCCATAATCTCCTCCATTCCAAAATTCTATAATACTTTCACAACTTCTCCTATTATTAAGAAAATATATCCTACGAGCGAAAATAAAAATGCATACTTAGTCATTGCAAATTTCTTTTTCGCAATTAGAGATAACGTATAATTTTGACTGAGCAATTCTTCTAATAGATGGTCGCCTTCTGCACCTTTAATCGCCTCTATATAGTCCTCTCTAGTCATATCAGCTACACTTCCCCAGTATATCAAACCATTTTCTTTTTTTTCCATAAAACGAGGCATAATAGATAAAATTGCAAATACAATCCCTACTAATAAACCAATTAAACTCGCACCTAATGTTAAAAATCCCCAAGACATTTGAATAGTCGATGGATCAAAAAACAAGCGAAAAATAGTTACATTTACACCACTAATCCCAGCTGCTTTTACATCTGAAAAACGAATAGAATTGTTTAAATATGTATGCATTTGATAAGAAAAATTCGTTTTTGATGAACGTTTCGTTTGATGTACTTCCACTTTCAATTGTTCTTGTTGTATTTTTAATTCCTTTTCTTCCCCCACAGTACCTCACCCTTATATATTAATTCCAATATCAGTAACTCTAACCCATTTATTGTAACGCACTTAAAAGATTGATAGCAATCATCAAATGAAATGCAGCCTACATAAAACAAAAAGATAATAAGAAAGAGTCTTTTCATACCCTCACCTATTACCTATTTTCAATCTTAATATATAGTTATAACATTTTATAAATATTAAAATAAAATATCTTCTTACATAATGAGAAAGACGCCTGCAAAGCAGGCGTCTTGATGCGTTTACGGCGAAAGACCAGGCGACCACATTCGCGTGTTTAGCACTTAAGCATATCTCTCGACTTACGTAAATTAGCTCATCGCTTTGCTAATATAACATTAATAATGTATAACTGCAACATGTTTATAAAAATATTTCATTTCCTCTTCCATCCAAATAATTTTATATAAATTATAAATTGA
>NZ_JBALMG010000090.1:0-678 GCF_036963225.1 Bacillus sp. JJ783
CTCATTCATTGGAAACGTACATATAATATATCATAGTCACCTCAGTATTAGTTGTTGAGTACCTTTTAAAGTACTCTTTATTTTTCAAAGGTACTCAACATTTTCATAAAACAAACATATATTTACAGAGATAAGGCATAGGTCTTATATAGACATGTACAATTTTTGTACATGTTTTTTCATTTCAATATTAAATAAGGATTTTGTTGGTCAGCCTCTCCATTACCAATATTTACATGAATACATCCTTATAGTTTTTTGATATTTAACAAATAAAGTTAGGGCGTATGATATTTGCTTCATAATTATTTTTTCTTCTTACCCTTCATATGAAAGTACATATTTTAACATGAGCTGAATACATGTGTTCTTTCTATTTATTACTAAATAACAATTTTATTGATTTCCTTGAACTTTTAAACGCGACAAACATATAATATTCCATCACGTTTATAGACTTCCTTTTTCAAGAGTACATATTAAATATGTACTCTTTTTCTTTTGTTATTGGGACAAAGCTATTCCATGCATTTATTAGCTAAAAAATTCTTCTTTGAATGATTAACTGTAAAATTCTCCATTCGCATAACCCTAAAATTTGAAATCGTACTATGATAACAAAAGAGGCACCTATATATAATTGTTTTGCTTGCTTGTTATCAGTATCAAGAACAAATC
>NZ_JBALMG010000090.1:729-10545 GCF_036963225.1 Bacillus sp. JJ783
GTTTAGTGATTACTGTCATGTAATATTCCTCCTTGTAAATGTACTTCAAAACATAGAATGCAGCACAACAAACTCAAGAAATTATTGAATCTTTAAATCCTCGACTTCAGCAAATTGAACAGGAAGAGCCTCAGTATAAGTAAAAACATAATATCGTTCATATGGAAGCGTGCTGAGATTAGATAACAATTATCAAAATGATGATTACAATTAATAGGTCTCACCACATCACTATTAAGATAAGAGAAACAAGTGTCCCAAAACGAAAAAATGTACATCTTCCTCTGGAGATGCACATTTTTTCGTTTTAGGTGTGTTATAAAATGCTTAAGTTGATAGATGTGGTGTACAAACACATCGCTATCAACTTAAGCTCATACAATGTCAATTATAGTAGAGATTATTTCTTTTTTTAAAGGGTATGTGTAGAGAAATTAAAGATTTGTATGTGAAATAAAACTTATCGGGTTTCATTTTTTGAATTAGGCCGCTTGATTATGAGACATGATACAATTGTAAACGACACCTAATATACCCAAGACTGTTTCCTTCTCATACCGATGGGATTTTCGCTCGTTTTGCTGTAGGAGGTTGAACAGACGAATTAGAATCTTTGATAGCTCTTGGGTGTCTTTCTGTATAGCTTGGAAAAGAAGAAGAAAGTAATCTTTAATCATATATATGGCCTTATATTCACTCAGTTCTCGTTTCTTTTTCATAAGAAGTAATTGCCGCATTTGAAACATGGTAGAAGAACAGAGTAGAATGGCAATCAGTTGCCCATACAAATGGCATTCTGATCGTTCTCTTTTTATCTTTTTACAATGATGAATATGAAAAAAATGATTAGTAGGTTACTTAATTCCCGATTTCAGAAGTTGACTTTTGTCTTAGTTTAAATGATTGGTATTGTTACTAAACCTAATAATACGGAAATTTGACTTGTATTCAAGTAGATGTATGCCTGTGTTGTCAGTATGGAACCACACATCATGTTCTTTCGGTAACCGAAGGAAGCTATCTATAATTTTTGTAATCACTCCTCCATGGGAAACAATTGCAATTCGTTTGTACTGTTTCCCCCTTTCTCTAACAGCTGCAAGGATGTTCTCAGCACGTAATCTAAAGTCTAGTTTACTCTCTCTATTCTGCATTTCACATAACTCAGTTAGATACTCTACAGGGCATTTAACAGCATTATTCAAAATTTCAGTAGATTGAGTTGCTCTCAATAGAGTACTCGACCAAATAAGTTCTGGAGAGAGTTCCTTTGATATATAACTAGACATTTTTTCAACTTGTTCCAATCCCCTTTTTGTTAACTGTAAATCAGTAGATCCTTTATAACCCTCTTCTAAAAAATCATCTTCAGATTCTCCATGACGAATTAGTAGGATTTGCATCCATTTCACCTCTTTAGATATTTGTCCTTTCTTCTCTAACTTAGACAAACCTGATTGGAATCCTTTAAGTATCCCGAATATGGACGATATATATGGTATGCATCCTCTTTATTTAAATACAGAGCAATTGAAACAGGGGTTCTCCAACTATTATGGATACTTGTAGTGAAAAAGTCATATAGACAAATTCAACTGTACGGATTCTATGCTAAAGAAAATATGTAAAATTTTAGTTCATCACCAAAAGACAGGGTAACATTTGGATAGATGTACACTCCATTCTGAGTGGACACTTAGAGTGTGCTAAAATTGATTCATTTGTAAAATATCAACCCCATGTTACGGTGATGAACCAAATTTTTGCTTCTCATCCATCCCATCTTATTAGGTTCTTTATAAAAGGAAGTGAAATGCGTATATAAAATATAACCCCAGACAGACGCTTTTTAAAAGTGCCCATGGTCTGGGGTGAAATCTATAAAAGTCAAATCTTAAGAATTCTTAAAGTTCGTTATATGCAATTTAAAAATTCCATTCGATATTCTTCTTTCTTATTGCTAATCTTTGGTTTTCTACTATCATATTAGATGTTAAATGATTTAATTTTTTTAAAGATTCAATAGATACACCGAATTTCTTTGAAATCCCGTGTAACGTATCTCCTTTTTCAATTGTATACATTTCATAGTCTTCTTCTAAATCAGTAACATACATCATTTTCCCTGTTTGCTTACTTGTTTTTTCTCTTTCTATTAATATATTATGCTCAATTAGTGTATCTATAATTTGTTTAGCACGAGCTTGATAAGTATGCTCCTGTACTGTTATTCGCCCCCGTTCTTGAATTTTCGCTTTATTTTTTGGATGATTCGAAAAATAGTGTATTGCTTCAAGTGTTTCTTTTGATGATGAAACCGTAATTAAATCTTTCCCTGGCCTAAATATCTTCTTAACACCTGGAGTATCTAGCGTAAGAAGAAGTCCACCCGATCCTAAAATTTCATACGTTCTTTGGGTAATTAGCTCTTGATAATTTTGTAACCCTATTATAATATCTGCCGAGTTATACACCTTATATGTCTCTAAATAGTGCATAGGGCCATGAATCCAGTCTTTTGGTATATCCATGCCAAAAAAACGATTCATTTCATCCCATTTATTCCCCCAAAAATCAATACGAATATTTTTTCCAAAAGCGGTCGAATTAGGGCATTAAGAGCATGACTTCTAAAATGATCAGGGTATTTTCCCAAAATATGAGGATATACATTTGCAACAACTGCAATTGAACAATTGTATTCTGAGGATTTAGGAGATTTGTAGTGTGCTGTTTCTTCAAAGCCAAAGTCCAAATGAGCAGCTGGGACTCCTAATTGCCGATAGACTTTAACTGTTTTTGGACATATTGTAAACACACAATCTGGTTTCATTCTTTTAAGAATTATATAATTTTATTTTAGACATTAACAACTATCTGTTTACAAAGTTTTTACCCTATAAATTTAAATTGTACAAGAAGGTCAACTTTTAGACAGGTAAAGAGAACATTTATTTCCGTTCGTTGAGTTCGTTTATTTTGTTAGTTCTTAAATCGAATTGCAACTACTTTCTTCGTATTTAATAAGTATAAATTTAGGAAACCCATAAACAAAAAAAGAGTGCTGTGAAGAAACGCACTCATTCAAAGGACTTTACCAATCTTTACGCTTATCACAATCACAGTCATGATCATGATTACGTCTACGACGACATTCATCACAATCACAGTCGTGGTCACGTCTACAACGACGGTCATCACAATCTCTATTTCTGCGTCTGCAGAACATTAAATCATCCCAAAATCTATCACAATCTCGGGAACGTCTGAAATTACAATTACATTCCATAAATATAATTACTTCCTCTTAACTCTAGGATTCATCATATTCTATGCTAAAAAACAAAAACGGCTTGTTTACTAGTCTACTTTCTGCATTTTAAAGTAATAATATTATTATCTAATCTTTAAGTTTCAAATCTATTTCATCCCTTATCTTTCCCTAACAACAAACAAGACGCCACCCAAATCACGGCAGCGCCTACGATAATTGCTATACACTTAATCAAACTCATTTATCCTCACATTATTTATTTCTTTGCTTCCATACCCCATTCTCTTTACGATAAGTATTCTTTCCATTCATGAAGTCAGCTGTATTACCAGGAATGCTATATTTTTTGTTGTTTTTCTTAGCCTTCTTCTTCAGCCTCTTTTCTTCTTGAACAGCTTGCAAATCCGCCTTCCACTGTTTCAACAAATCCTTTCACGTCGCATCGAATTTGTACCCCTTGGATTAAAATGTGAACCAAATGTCCATTTTGTTCACATTTAAAAGAGCACCCATGCCGTGGGTGCTCTTAATGTGATAAGGAGTTTCTTATGGTATTGAATGAGACATGAAAAACTTGTCCCACAATTCAATATATGCATGTCCTTATCAAAAGGTGCAATAAAAAAGAGTACCTGCCATTAGATACTCTTCAAAAATAAGTATGGTGCTCCAAGTCTCACCTCATATGATAACTCGTCCCACGAATCCATTATATGCCTGTCTGATTAGAATGTTCACTGGTTTAATGTGTAATTTCTATATAACAAAGAAAAAGCCATCACCGAAAGGTGACAGCTCCTCAAAGGGGAAGAGAGATAACAAATGGCAATAAATATCTCTTCAAGCCTCTGGTATTCTAGATACTCCCGGGCTTCTCCAAGCCGCCGTATCAACTAGTATGGCTACACGCTCTGTGTTCGGTGACTGGGAGAAGACTAAGAATCTTCTCGTTTACACTCCGTAGAGCTTGCTCAATACTTCGGCTACTTAATGTCATTTTCACCTTTGCTGGCCTATGTCGAAATCTAAAGGATCTATATAATATCCAAGACGTATATGTTTCTTCCGACGCCTTGTTTGGACTAACGTATTTTCAAGGGGGCGGAGAGAAGGCTCCGCTACGTTAGCTCAAACAAAAAGCGGAAGCTCTCTGTTCGCTACATCAATAAAGATCGTGAGTAATTACTGATGTACTTGGTAAAACATTATTGTTCTTAAAATTTAATGTAAGTATCACTCAATCATAAGCAACCACCCCCATTCCATTTTCAAGAACCGACATACTAGAGAGTAATAGACTTATATTCATTATCAACCCAGAGGACGCATTCCGAGCTGATCGATAAATACAAATAATTTCGGGAAGCTCTTATCTCCTCTAGCCTCCGCGTCACCGAGTAACTTTATTATAATGGGAACGCTATCCCCAAAACGTATTCTCTTTTCAAAGAACTGTTTATAGGAATAGCTTACCGTTGATTTCATTTGCAAAAACTCCCCAAAAAACACGCTATTTCTCTACATTTTCTCTACCATTTTTAAATGATTCCTAATGTAGTAGCAATCAATTTAATGGCACTCTTCTTCTTCTCGTAAAAGTATGAGTTTTTCATCATCAGTTCATTTTGTACGAACGAATCTTTAACTGGTTTATTATCTAAGAACTTCATAGTAATGATGTTTCTTTCATCTTCATCTAAGATATTGTTTAATGTCTTTTCTATTTGCTGCACCTTCATCCTACTCGTCACTCTTGAATCACGTAACTCAGGAAACAAACTGCTCCCTTCCTGTTCCACTTCATTATTGAATCGCATCTTTAATGCACGGTATTCCTTTAAGATGCTGACTACTTCCTTTTGTACTTTCTTGTCATCGATTGCTGGTAATAATGTTAATTGTCTCTCCATGAAGGAATTCCCTTATTCCAAATTTTGGTTTTTACATTCACATCAGGTACGTGAAATTTTAATACCTCTTTGTTGCATAAGGGAAACATGCATAGCGAGTAGCCCCCACCATCCACTCTGCATGGTTCCATTATCCATTAGGCCTTTAATAATTTGTGTTTCTTGTTGGCCATCTTCGCTTTTGCTGCTTCAATGTTATTCGTTACCCTTTTATGGTCCTGATCGAATTGAATCATTCTATCAAACATAACTGGAGATACTGCTTCATCAATGTATTGTAAGTAATCAACTGGCGCTCGTTCTGTCTGATCTACTAAGTATCCATAAATATCAAAGTCTGCTCTCGGTATCGACTTCTTGCCTTTTGGCTGTTGCGACATCCTTACATAAGATTGAATGACTGATAGTGGTACTGCAAATACTGACCTATCCTTGCTAAACCCAATAAGGAAGAAACAAATCGCTCCCATCTTTTCTGCTTTCTCCAAGTAATCCAACTGATGCTGTGCAATGTTCTTTAAATCAAAGCGTGTAGCACTCTCTGTAGACTTCGCTTCAAATGCAACAGCTCTTCCCTTATACACGCCGTCATAGTCTACTGTACTTTTAGCTTCATAGAATCTATTTAGCACACGGCCACCTTTACTCTTTAACACCTTCACAGGAGTTGGACGCTTGTTTATAAGTGCCACTCCCCCTCTTTGATACATTTCATTAGCTAGATTGGTAAGCATTTCAAATGCCATTCCACGGTTACCTTGTCCCATTTTTATTCCTCGCTTTCTATTCGTTGCGATAGGTAAGACTTTGAAGTTATCTCCATCTTTTCCCCCGCTTAACACTGTACGTGCGACTTTCATCGCATACAGCGTCCCATCTTATTCTTCTATACTAAAGTAACTAGATTACAAGCTTTACGGAGTTTGTTTATTTTCTTCAATTGTTTATCGGTCAATTGAAGTATTCTCATATATGTTCTAATCGTCTCTTCATTTGTAGCGTGAATCAGTCTGTGGACAAATTCATGTACAATAATTAGGTTATTGAATTCGTCAGTTCCTCCCATACCTTTCGGTACTTTGTGATGACAGTGTGCTTCATCAGCTAACAAAAAGATTCCTGTAACACCACATTTTCCATTTTGCATAGAATATCTCGACATTCTGTTATCTGTATACTCCACGCTCTGCCCTTTATTGGATGATAGCAACATCTTCTGCATTTCATTGGCAATGTTACCTTTTAGGCTTTTGATGAGTTTTTGTCTTCCTTTTATAGTGTAGTTACATATGTCTTGACTGAAACTTTGAGGGAATCGTGTTTGTATGTCCGCTAGTGGATATACATGATTACCTGCTATTTCAAAGGTTCTATAATTATTCCTGTGAGTTCTTTTGTATAATGCGTTTGCATTGGTAGGAATCTTATATTTCCCTATTGATTTTAGACGATTAAACAAGGTTTTCGAGAGACGAAAGACTATTTCAGCAAAGTCTATAGTTACATGTGTTGCAATTTTGTAATAGTTTTTTATGCCAAGCACGTAAGAGTTATAGTCCTGTACTGTTTTCCCTGATGGATTCTTTTGAATTGCTTTAATCCTTTTTTTTGCTTTTTCAAGGATATCCTTTTTCTTTTTCTCGCTTACATGTGTGTTTGCCACATATCTTTTGCGCTTTTTAACGAATTTAATAGAAAACCCCAGAAAATCCGAAGATTTTCTTTTTAGGTTAGTTGTAGTTGATTTTTCATTAGATATGTTAAGGTTTAATTGATTCTCGAGATAGCCTCCCACTGCATGGAATATTTTAGTTGCAGATTTGTGATTGTTTGTAAATATTTTAAAATCATCCGCATACCTAACTATATACATTCTCTTCAATTTTGTTTTTGATAGATGATAGTTTTTATTTGGTAGTGTATATGGTTTTCTTGTTTTGATATTATCCCACTGACTAGATATCCACCAATCTAAATCATTCAATACAACATTACTTAGTAATGGGCTTAGAATTCCTCCTTGCGGAGTTCCTTTTGTAGGAATGCCTTTTCCTTTGATTGGTGCTTTTAACATTTTCGAGATGATTGTCAGTACTCTTCTATCAGTTATACCTATGTTATATAGTTGTTTTAGTAATTTGGAGTGGTTTACGTTGTCAAAGAAACCTTGTATATCAATATCAACTACGTGACTATATCCCCCACGATTCATCAAGAATTGACACCTAGCCATCGCATGATGCGTTGACCTATTGGGTCTAAACCCATATGAATGCTTGTAGAATTTTGCTTCGCATATTGGCTCTAGAACCTGCTTGAACATTTGTTGAATCAATCTATCTCTCATTGTAGGTATTCCTAATGGGCGTTTCTTTCCATTTGGTTTAGGTATTTCTACCCTACGTACCGTGTTTGGCTTGTAGTCTACAAGAGCATTTCTTATGTTATCAACGAAAGAATCTACATCTTCCATTTTATAATGGCCGATTGTGATACCATCTGTTCCTTCAGTTTTAGAGCCAGTGTTTGCCTTTATGTTTCTATATGCCAATAGAATATTTTCTTTTGATATGATGTGTTTATATAAATTTATACCTTTAGTAGCATTGTTTTTGCTACGTTGATATAAATCATCAAACACTTTTTGTATATCGTAATATTCTGCATGTCGTAATGTTGTACTCACCGATGTGTTAATTCCCCTTTCTTACGAAAAGTCCCATCATCTTACTCGATCCTGTGAGTTACATCTAGTTAATTTAGTTTTCAAAGAACAAGACTAGGGACTATCCCTCCACATTCGTTACATGTTTCGTCGGTACTGTGTCCCCACCTTCACAAGAATGAAGCAATTTCGGTTCGTTAGAACCTTATATGCATCTGACCGCTAGTAGGCGTTGGTGACAGTTTCTTGCTTACCACGTTCCGATTGACCTAGCTATACATATATCCTTAGGTGCTTGCTGTAAGCCTGTTATCTTTACATCATCATCGTTAGATGTTCCGAATTTCATATCCTTTAATCTTACTTTTCGGTAGATAACATCGTCATTGACGACATACATATTTCTTATGTATTAATAATTTAGACCCGTATATTCGCAAGTTCGCCAGTCCGTTATTTTGGACATTCTCACCATAGATGTTTTGTAGCATCCCGACCTATCCATCACCATATGATTTCTCACTTAGGTTTTGTTCAGCCGACTTCACCTAGCTTCATACAATTTGTGACTACTATCACGCCTTGCATGTAGGAGTATTAGATAAGTAGTTTCAGCTCAACCTGACGGCTTTCATTCCTACTTTCAGTCAATCAGTTGTTGTTATCAAGTTGATGACCCTCCTATTTCGTGTTTACACACTTATAAGGAAACGTGTCGCGCAAAGGATTATTTTGTTGTGTTTTCTAACAAAATTCATTTCAAAATTTTCAGATTCAAATGAACCTCTAGACGCATACACCATATACTAATTTAAATACTTTTTAGAAAAGCAGGTGAAACCTATGCCATCTGTTGTTGGAAATCTGGTTGTACAAAATAGTAACGGTTCTTTCAACTTAGGTGATTTTTATAACGTTTCTCCAAAGGAAAATACAAAAGCTTATAATGGTTCAGGTTCATCAAATGTTGCTTTTGTTGCCAATACATTTAGCGGTGTTAGTGCAACAAACACATTCGATTCTGATGTTGCAGACCAAAATCAAGTTGGAACAGTCTAAAATTAATCATTTCCCTCTACCTCCTGAATAAAACTCAATATTCCGTCAATACTGTAGACAACCCATTCTCTAATTCCTCTGGAGGCGAGCAGTTAGCTTTTGCTAGCTGTTCTTTTGTTTTCACCATTTAAGCAGGGGTTGAATATATTAAATTCTACCTCTCTTTATAACGTGAGCTGGCCACTTACGCTATTTTTACAAAGGGCACTAATTGATAGTGCTCTTTTTACTTTTTTCTACAAAATGAAATTTTTATAGTACTAGTCACACTAAAATAATCTATACATATAATCTATACATATATTCAATTAGTGAACGAAACTCACTGATTTTCATAAAAGAGCTTCCGACCAGTAGACGGAGCTCTTTTTACTTTTAAGTCTAGCTACCAAATAGCGTTTTTGTTTAAAATAATAGATCTAAACCAATCGGACATATTTACCAGTTTATTTACCACAACATTCATGTTAAAATCCCTTGTGAGTATGACATAACTCAACCTTATGAAGTCCTGTAACAATTCCTCAGGGCTTCTTTTTTCAACAAGCCGTTAGTTAATTGTGCTGACTACCTTGATGTACAAAATAAGGATCTTGTTCTATTTTTTTATTTAAAACATATATATCAAAATGGTGGTAAGTAATTATCTTGATCATTGAATAATTCTTATTCTGGCACCTATACGAGGTGCTCTTTTTTGATTCTTACAAAATAACTATTTTGTTAAATTTATAAAATACAATCACTTGCCCACTTCACTTTACACTCCCCTATATTTATTATTGATATTAAAATCTTTTCAGAGGTGAAAATATAATGGATGAATTTCTGTCTTCCGCTGCTCTAAACCCAGATTCAATCGATTCAACAGGGCCGACTGGTCCTTCCGGCGACACTGGACCTACTGG